>CAMWGS010000014.1 GCA_947173865.1 uncultured Ruminococcus sp. | reverse complement strand
GCATATATCAGCTGAAATGAAACTATACAGGAGGTTATTTATATGCGTGAAATTGTACTTAAAACAAAAAATCTTACAAAAAGATACAATTCATTTACTGCCCTCGAAAATGTAAACATGACTGTACATCAGGGGGATATCTACGGTCTTATCGGTCGTAACGGTGCAGGAAAAACGACAATAATGAAAATTGTAACGGGTCTTACCGAACAGTCAGGCGGAGAATTTGAAATTTTCTCCAAAAAGGGAAAAGACGCTGAACAGGAAAAGAAACGCATCGGCTGTCTTATTGAAAACCCTGCCTTTTTCGGTGGAATGACAGCTTATCAGAATCTTAAATATTACGCTCTGCAAAAAGGTATCACCGACGAAAAACAGATTGACGAAGCACTTGCCCTTGTAAATCTTACAAACGTAAAAAATAAGAAGTTCAAAAAATTCTCTCTTGGTATGAAACAGCGTCTTGGAATTGCTTTCGCCGTGCTTGACAGTCCTGACCTCATTATTCTTGACGAACCAATCAACGGACTTGACCCGATAGGTATAAGTGAATTGCGTGATATGTTCACAAAACTAAACAAGGAGCGTGGAATTACTTTCATAATTTCAAGCCATATACTTTCTGAGTTATATATGGTGGCAAATCACTTTATGTTTATCGACAAGGGAAAAGTCCTCAAAGACATAACCAAAGAGGAGCTTGACCTTGAATGTATGCGTTGTATTGCCGTAAAGACAAACGACATGAAAGGTGCTGCTGCGGTAATTGAACAGAAACTCGATATTTCCGACTATAAGGTTATCGACAACAATGAACTGCGTATTTATGACAAAAACATAAAGCCCGATTCCCTGAATAAAGTACTCATTCAGAACGATGTAAGTGTATCAGCTGTTTTTGAAACGAGAATTTCACTCGAAGATTATTTCAAGTCGCTTGTCGGGGAGGTAAAACAATGATTAATATGATAAAAGCGGATTTCTACAGAATCATTAGAAGCAAGGCACTTTATATTGCCGTTTTCCTGCTTGTACTTATGCTTGGAATAAGTATTTATATGGTTGAGCCGGGAATGCTCGGCAACGCTCCGGTCAGCTCAAATCAGATTACGGAAGAAATTACGTTCAACGGTGTAGATTCGGAAGAATATGACGATATGAGTATGAGCGATTTCAGAAAAGCCATAGTACACGCCGACGGCTACGAACTGGACAGAGAAATTGTCGCACAGAATATGAACCTTTATTACATCTTTATTTTCATAGTCGCAATAGTGATTTCTGCCGATTTTTCAAGCAAGGGTGTAAAGAATACACTGTCGTCGACAATAAGCAGAAAAAAATATTTCCTGTCAAAGATTCTGTTTGTAAACCTGCTCTGTCTTGTACTGTTTTTCCTTAATACTTATCTTGCACATTTCGGAAACATTATCTTCAACAGTAAAGAAATATCTGCCAGTCTGGGAACTATAACAAAAACAACCCTTCTCCAGCTTCCGCCGATGCTGGCAAGTGTAAGTATTCTGACAGGCTTTGCATTTATACTCAGAAAAAATTCACTCTTCAATACGGTTACAATTCCGCTTATACTTGTATTTCAGATAATACTCAGCACTTCTGTAATGCTTTTAAAGATTCCCGAAAAGTTTCTTAATTACGAACTCCAGTCAATGTTTATGTCCCTTGCTCATAACCCGTCCAACAAATATATCAGCAACAGTTGTTTAGTGTGTGCGATTGTTGTGATTTCATTTAACGTTATCGGATATATGTGCTTTAAAAAGTCGGAAATAAAATAAATCAGAAAGGAGAAACAGACATGACCGCTTTAGCCGTAATTTTTATAATAATATCAACCTGTCTGTTTCTCTTCATACTTATGCAAAGACGTGAAATCAGAAGTATTTCCCAACAGATGAAAGAAATAAATCCTCATGTTACAAATATGCTCGTACATTCGTCGGGCGGAGACAAAAACATAGTAAGTCTGATTAACGATATAAATAATTTAATCCGTGAAATACAGCAGACACGAATACAATACCAGCAGAAAAGTCACACCCTCGACCAGATGATGACAAATATTTCCCACGATTTAAGAACACCTCTTACTTCTGCAATGGGATATATAAACATTGTTAAAAATTCTAATATGTCCGAAGAAGAAAAAAATCACGAAATTGAAATTATTGAACAGCGTCTTATGCGTCTTGAAGAACTTATAAACTCATTTTTCGAGTTTTCCAAAGTCATATCCAAGGGCAGAACTCCCGAAATGGAAAAGATAAATCTTACAGCAGTTCTTGAAGAATCAATTTCACATTATTATGACGATTATTGCAGCCAGAACCGTAAAATTATTTTTAACTGTGAGTGCGTTCGTATTAATACATTCTCAAACCGCAATATGCTTATGAGAATCTTTGACAACCTCGTCAGCAATGCCCTTAAACACGGTACGGGAAATCTTTCCGTGTCCGTCAGTGTTGCCGAAATGATAACAATTAAATTTGAAAATGAAAATTCTGATTCAGACATTGAAATTGAACGCATTTTTGACGAATTCTATACTACTGATATTTCAAGAAACAAAGGTAATACAGGTCTCGGTCTCTCAATCGCAAAACAGTTCACCCATATGCTCGACGGAAAAATAAATGCGGAATATAACGGAAAATTATTTTCTGTGACAGCAGAATTTCCGAAATATCCCGACATAAAATAATAAAATCCCCTGAAAAAATTCAGGGGATTATTTTATATTTTACTTAAAGCAGAGTGTAACGGATTCAAGACCGATAGTACCCCAGTATCTGAACAGTATGAATTTATCCTGCGGATTTGTAACGTCGAAAGTAATTGTATTATCCGAAGAAATTTCAGAATGTCCGTAAGAAGTATTTACAATCCAGTTTCCGAGTACCATAGCACCACCGAAACCGTAGCCTATTTCGTCGTCAAACTTGACTACAATTTTGTCAATAGACTTATAATCATACTTTGCGAGTGAATATGATTCACCAAAAGTAACATCATTCAGAACAACTGTTTTTGAATCCGACGGAACAGAAGGTGTTGTTGTAGTTGTAGTGGTTGTTATCGGTTCAGTAGCAGTTGTAGTAGTTGTTGTTGTGGGTTTTGATATTGTTGTGGTTGTTGTTGTAGGCTTTGAAGTAGTAGTCGTGGTGGTGGTTGTAGTTGGTTCAGATGTAGTTGTTGTTGTAACTTCCTCTGCGGAATTGCCACAGTAAAGAATTACGGAATCAAGCTCTGTTTCACCGTACCACTTATGCAGTACCATTGAATCATAGTTCTTGTCAAGTGAAACTGTAAGAACGTTTCCGTCCATGTCATCTGCTGTATAGTTCTTGGACAATTCCCAGTTTCCGAATGCTGCACAGCCGTTCATACCATACTGCGGAACATTGCTGAACACAAACGAAACAGCAGAAACATTATTGTTCTTATATGGTGCAAGGTCATATAACTCGCCTATTTTCACATCATCAAGTACAATTTTATCAGTATTTTCGTCAACTATAGGCTTTGTAACAACAGTTGTAGTAGTTGTTACAGGTTCTGTTGCTGTAGTTGTGGTAGTGGTTGTAGTGGGCTTTGAAGTAGTAGTTGTTGTGGTTGTAGCCTTTGTAGTTGAAGTTGTAACAATAGGCTTTACTATTTCAGCATTGCCTTCAAAATAAGTGGAATCAAGCAAATCTGCCCAGTAACCGCCCATTTTAGCGTAACCTGCTTCATTCGGGTGAACACCGTCATAGAGGTCTGTATTCTGGTCTACAACACCGTGTATATCCGCAAATGCAATTTTTGCTCCTTCAGCCTGTTTTTCGGCAACAAGATTACGGATAGAAGTATTATATGCATCAATACAACCCTGTACTTTATTTGTAAAGCCTTCAGGGTCAGCAGAGTATGACATACCATATGTCCAAAGCCAGTCATAACGTTCTGCTATGTTAATATCAGGAATTGTTGAAACATAAAGTAAATCGTTTTCACCGTCCATACTTGCAAGAATAGTGTCAACAAGGTTTTCAAGACGTACAGTAATATTTTCATTATAGTTACTGAGAATATCATTTGTACCAATCTGAAGAAGCACAACATCAGGGTCATATGCCTCAATCATATTTTTACCGTTGCCATAATTACCGTTAATGGTTTCAAGAATGCCCTGACGTGTTTCCGTACCGGTTATGTACTGAATAGCATAACCGCTGTATCCGGCATAGTTACCGTCATACGTAACGTAACTGCCGTTATAATTAAAGGATTCCGAATTTCCGCCCTTAGGACCTACCATATCAATGTTGGAATAGCCTTTCTGTTCCATCTCATAGCAGAGATACTTTCTGTAACCGCCACCGGTCCAGTAACCGTCTGTAATAGAATCACCAAGAGCCATAATTTTAACTTTGTCATTTGTTTCGGTCTGCTGAGCAGCAGAAGCATTAAGTAAACAAGCAGCTGGTGATGTTAAAGACAGTGAACAAGCCGCAACCATATATATAAATCTTGATTTTTTCATAATTTATACGACCTTTCTGAATTTAAAATTAACCGCCCGAATATCCCAGATGTTTTTTTCTATGTACATATTATATACACTTTTTCATTATTTGTCAATACCTTTTTTACATTTTCTATAATATTTCCCCAAAAATTTCAAACGCCGTATGAACCATTACAATATGGCGTTTATTATAAATTTTAATTTAACAATATAACAAATGTGCGTTTCGGGACAGAAATAAGCATTTCAGGACAAATTCATTGACAAAAAATTAAATTATACCTATAATTAAATCAGAGGTACCGATGTGCAGGATTTTTACGTGATACATAATATAGGACGGTGCATCGGGGTAAAATCTGCTTAACAGATTATCATAAAATCATGAAATCAGAAACAACCACATCGGTACTGCGATAATAAATTATAAAGGAGTTGTTATTATGAAAAAAATCATTTCATCTCTTGCTGCCTCTTTAATGGTAGCATCAACCATTTCAGCAGTCTCAGTATCTGCTGAAAACACCGAAAAAAACAACATTTTTTCTGTTTCAACCAAAATCCTTTCCGAATCAGTTGTTATTAATAATATTGTAATTCCCGCCGGTGCTTCAGCAGTAACTGTCAGCATTTCCGGAAACAATGGATTAAATTCATCTTCTACAAAACTTATTGTTGGTGATGCATATAATATTATAGAGGTAGCAGAAAATCAACCTGTATTAAATAAAGGGGCTGTTCTTGATGATTTATCTGTTGTATCAACCGAAAACAACAATTGTATAGCAGTTGTAGCAGCTTCCGCAGACTATACTGACAGCGACGGTGATATGTTCACATTCTACATTGAAAAAGTAAATGACAGAGGTGACACATCAATAAATATTGTTGATATGCCTTCATTAAAGGTTTCAGATACTGTAAGTACTTTTTCTGTAAACGGTTTCAAATATGCAACCTGCGGAGACGTAAATGATGACGGATATATTGATGCCGTTGATGCTTCGCAGGTATTCAGTGCAGTTGCCAAATATACAAAAGCAAACACTTCTGACCCTGAAGCAGAACATTTTACACCTTTCCTTGCAAACCTTTTCTTATCTGACTATCTGCCATATGCTCCATGTGCTGAAACAGCTGATACCAATATGGACGGATTAATTCAAGATATAGACGCAGAAAAAATTATGAAGTATTATGCTGCTGCCGCTGTCGGCAACGAAGTCAACGACAAAGATAATCATTGTGGAGAACCGATAAAATATAGTGTATAAGGAGGTAAATAATATGAAAAAAATCATTTCATTAATTACTGCTCTTTCAGTACTTACATCTTTCTCAGTATTCAATGTATATGCTGAAAATGAAGATAATCCCGACCTTAATGCTATGGCATCGTCACTTGGTGCGGACACTGACTGTCTGAATGTTTCAAATTATTATCAGGACTCAACAAGCATACCAAGATTAAGTTATAATCACTGGCTGAAAAATGCCACAAACGTTGAGTTTCAGCGTTATCCTGAAACATTCTTCTACAGTGCCGCTCAGTCGGGGGGCTGTCTCGGAATATCAATCATAAATGTTCTCTGTCACAACGGAGTTATATCCCCGTCTGATATTCAGGAAGATGCGGAAAATTTATATGATATAACTTACGACAGTTATGACGGCAACGTAAACAAAATTATTACAGACTATCAGACACTTCAGGCTCATATTGAATACAAACTTTTAAGTAATTATCTGCTTTCGTCCGTAAGCCATGCGGAGCAGGTAAAAAGCATAGTTGAAACTGCTGAAAAAAGTATGAGTGAAAATAAATACTTCCTGCTGTTTTTCCAGACAGACAAAATATATCATGCTCTCACAGGTATAGGTATAACAGACGGTTCATGGAGTTTCAACGACATCAGTTATGACAAGTGCATACTTACCCTTGACTCAAATGCAACCGACGAAAACAATGATGTAAAATTCAGTGAAAAAGGTTGTATATATATAAATTCCGAAACAAAACAGGTTTATATTCCTGCATATGAAGCAAGTTCGGACGATAAACTGTCTGTTGCTGCAATAGACGATGACACACTGCTTAATTACAAAGGTTCAGTCAATCCGTCATCTGAAATAAAGACAGATGTTTCAAAGATAAACAGGCTGGAACTTCAATCAACAGGGTCTACTCTCTACGATTTATCTGTAACTGACGAAAACGGAAATGTCGTTGAAACAGGTGAAGCAATTGAAGGAATTGGTGATAAAACTTACTATACAGCAGGAAACAGAATAACAGTAAAAAACGTATACAATGACCCTGATGCAAAAACAGATGATATCAATTCCTTCTGCATAGAAAACACTGCCGGAATTTTCTGGATTCATACTCACGGCGGTAAGTCTGAAATAACTGCCGAAAACGGACACTATCATTTTGAAAGTGTGGACGGTGCAGAAATAAGCTATAATATTAGTATGATTATGAATGAAGGTGCATACGGATTTACTCCGCATTTCAAATGGACAGTGGGCGGTACTACTTCCGACAAGGCTGATATATACATTACAGACAACGGAATAATTCTCGACAACGAAAAAGGTACTTCCGACCTCGCTTCATTCTCAGATGTTTATTTTGATGAATCGGGAAATATCACCGACACAGATAAACTTGACAATCTGTTTTATATTGATGCAGTCAGCAGTGTAATGCTTTCATTCGATGAAGACAACCAGCTAAAGTATTATCTCGACGACAATGATGACGGAATTTATGATAAGAAAGTACAGAACGGAGACGTAAACTGTGACGGATTCGTTGATTCGGTTGATGCTTCAATTGTTCTTCAGACATACGCTTCACTTTCAACAACAATAATGCCAAATCCCAGCACTCGTATAAACGCAGACTATAATGGTGACGGATTAATTGATTCCGTTGACGCTACAATGATTTTATCCAGATATGCAGAAAATTCTGCAAGCTGATTATATATTAAAAGGACATCGTCTGAAAAACAAGTCAGACAATGTCCTTTTTTGATTATTGATTCATAGCTTGTTATCTTTCCATACCTAAAGAAATAAGACAAAATACCCAATAATATCATCTGCATGAAAATTATTCTGCAAATTCCACCATCTTCAAAACAATATCTGCCATTATTTTGAGCTTGTCTTCCGACATATTTTCCATACTTCTCTGAATAATGTCCATATAGAACACTCTGCTTTCAGTATCATTGACATCTACTTCTTCGTCAAAGAACTCTCCGTATGAAATTTCCAGTGCCTTTACTATCTTGGCAAGTGTCGTAAGCGTCGGGCTTTTCATATTTCTTTCCAGATGTCCCAGAAATGCGGGATTCAGACCTGCTTTAAGAGCAAGTTTTTCCTGACTCATACCTCTGCATAAACGGAAATACTTTATCCTGTCTCCAACTGTGTACTTCATAACAAGAACCTCCAATATATTTTATCATTCATTATACATCATTATTATGAAGATTTGCAAGAGGTTATTGGTGAAGCTTGTAAATATTTTAAAATATCGTCAAAAACATTTTCTGATATTTTCTTCTGACATTTCATTATTCCAGTCCGAAAATCTGATAAAGACGTAAAAGAAGCAGTGTGTTATTTACGATATTTCTGACCTGTTCGGCTTTTTCTGTTTCACCTATTTTTTTAAGCCATATTTCAAGTTCTCCGCTGTAATAGCTGTAAATCAGTTCATCAATGCTGAAATACCGCTTCAAATCCTCAATGGTATAGAGTTTTCACCATTCATAATTATGTTATATCACCTCCAGTGACATTATAATATCACAAAAAATGATACATGAAAACCCCGAACAGTTCCTAAAAAAAATTATTTTTTCGGAACTGTTTTGTCTTGACAGATAAAAAACGTCTTTTTACATCAGACGAAAAGACAAATCAATCATTCTGCTTTCAATAATCAGCTCTGCCTGCATATAAAGAAACAATTTCGAAGCTTTCTGAAGCTGTTTCCTTTTATCACATACTTCACACGCTTTCGACGAAATATAAAATTCCTCCGCATATTCGTAAATATTTTTTCATGATAAAGACAGTCAAGAAATTCATTAAGTATTTTTTCCCGATTTCCGTCAAGATATTCATTGAACAGATTTTCAGTTTCAAGATATTTATCATAAAATTCATTTGAGCTGAAATCCTCATAGTCATGATAATTATACGTTATGGGAAAAATCATTGATTTAATGGAATTCACCTTAGACCACATATCCATCGGAATATCTTCATTAGGCTCACAGTTCTGATAATACCACATACTCAGCGGACTCGTATTGGCAAAACAGTAATCAGAAAAAGCAATGTCAACTTCTGTAGAATCAATATAAAACCGCCTGAGATGTTCATAAAGTTCTATATAGGACTGATAACTGTCAAAATTTTTTCCGTTGTCACATTCAATGCGGTAGTTCTGATATTGAAAAACATTTCTGATATTCGGCGAATAGCTTTCACGTTCCATAATAAGCTTGTTCTTTCGTGTCAGAACTGCATAAATAATATACGGCTTTACCGACTGCAATTCTTTACAGGAATTAATCTCTCTTACCAGTTCCCCGATATTTTCAAAGTAAATTTCATTCTTTCTTCCACAATAAAGAAATTCATGCTTTAACGACATTCTGTAAATATCACTCTGTTCTTCAAGATTTTCATCAAGGTTTTTATACGGTGTTTTCAGATTACAAACAAATTCGTTAAAACGCTTTTTAATTTTCATATTTTCATTATGTATGTAAGTTCATCTGTACGTTTCTTCTGTTCAAGCCAGTTCTTTATATTCTGCTCGTCCGAATGCTCAGCCAATTGCAGTCAAGAAGCAGACCTATATCAGTTAAAGTTGCAAAGTAAATAAACTGCAATCCCTTATCTTTGGGATTCTTCTCCAGAAGTTTCATCAAATCTGTACATACCGAAACAGAATTCCGCCTGTTTATACCGTATTGTTCAAGCATATCAAAATAATTCCGACGATAATCATCCGTTTTCCTGAGAGACTCCTTAAAAGTCAGCCCGTTGTTATGCAAGAGTTTCTGCAAAGGCACATATTCATCAACTTCCTTACATAAATACTTAAAAAGTTCATACTCAATCTCGTAATTCATTTCTTAACCTCCTGATTATTTCTTCTTTCATCTTCTGACTGATACAATTCAATTTCCTCCATAATTGTAAATACCAGTTCTCTCCACATCTCGTCACCTGACTCCTTTGAAAATTCAAGACATTTTATAATATTGTCAAGTTCGGGATTTCCGAAACTTTTCGGTTGCCGTCTCGTCAGCGTTTTCTTCGGGACATTTCTGTGCATATAAATTCCTCCGCACTTATTGATATAATACAATTATAGCAGTTTCAGAAAATAAAATCAATATAATAAAAAATCGGGAGAAAAAAATTATTCTCCCGATAATGTAAATATTACTTTAGTTTATTGTATTGCTCGTCAGTAACAGGCTCACACCATTCTGTTGAAGTATTTTCCCCTGCAACCTCAACCGCAAGGTGCTGAAAAGCACTGTCTGCGGTTGCACCGTGCCAGTGCTTTACATTTGCAGGAATGTTCACAACATCTCCTGCTTTGAGTTCACGGACAGGCTGTCCCCACTCCTGATAATATCCACGTCCTGCGGTTACAAGCAAAATCTGTCCGCCACCCTTGTCTGCATGGTGAATATGCCAGTTGTTACGGCAGGAAGGCTCAAATGTAACGTTGCCTATAACAATCTGCTCCAGACTAATCATATTGAGATAGCTTTTTCCCGTAAAGTACTGTGCAAAATTAACGTTTTCACCGCCGACTTCAAAAACAGTACCTTCTTTAAGTTCATCAAACGTCATAATAAAATTCCTCCTTACAAAGATTTTTTGCCCATACGGCAATTTTATTTTCAGACTGTTGTTTATTCGTCGTCTTCCCAGCTCAGCACGCCTGTTTCAACTGCTTTTTCGTAACGTCCTATTTTGTAATTCAGACGTTCAATAGTTATATCAATTTTCTTTCTCTGTTCAATCAGAATTTCTTTCTGTTCGACAAGAAGCTGTAGTCTTGCTGGTATTGTAGAGTCGCCCTCATGTGTAAGACGTACATATTCAATCATGGCTTCAACAGGCAATCCCGCACTCCGCATACACTTTGCAAGCTGTACCCAGTTCAAATCCTCTTCCTGATAATCACGTATTCCACCTGATGTGCGTGTAACAGGAGGTATCATACCGATACGTTCATAATAACGCAAAGTATCCTGCGAAATATCATATTTTTCACTGACTTCTTTAATTGTCATAATCTCACCTCCACTGCATTTATTATACTTGTAATTATAATATCTCGAGTTCACTCCAAGTCAAGAATACTTAAGATATTTCTGTATTATACACAAAAAACACAATGTTTATTTATTCAGAATCACCAAACAGATAAACGTCACGTTTTCCTGTTACACATTCATAAATAAGGGATTTTTTATATTCTGTGAGTTTTTCAATAATTGCCTGCTTTTTCTTAATAGCTGAATCTATCACAGAGCATTTTTTATTAAGGTAGTCGACAATTTCTTGTTGTTCTGACTTTGGTGGAAAAGGACAATATATCAAGAATAACCCACTTGTATATAGACGTGTTAAGCCATATGCTACACCTGAAGATTTTTTTCTGAATTCTAAAATACATTGTGGAGTTTTAAATAGGTATTCCAAGTATTTTAATTCCGCCTTTCCAGTTGAATAATAAACCGCATAATCCAACTTACTAAACCATAGTATCTTGATACAGAAAATACACCTAAATTTGCTTTCAATTTATTAAATACTAAATCATTAAAATAAACAATTTTTGCACCAACATATGTAGAAGCCAAATTTGGTATCATATCCATTTCTTTTGTAGGAATAAGTCCATATCTTTGGCTCATTGAGAGTGATTCTTCTACACCTGTTTCAGAACGTTCTTTTCGTTCATTTAATAACCATTTTATTCTATTTACTTCCCAATGCTCAGGAATATCCCCAATCCATTCAACCCCACTATCTTTCATACTAACATCAGGATTAAGACCTTTTGTGACCGTTTCCGTAATCAATGACAGTTTATAATTTTTCAGCTTTTCAATGATTTTCTGCTGTTTTTTTATAGTGGTATCTATTCTGGTGCATTTTTTATCAAGATAATCAGAAAGATTTTTCATTATTTTATCACTAATGGCAGGAGTGGCAAAGATAATACATCTTTAACATTTAATGCACTACGAACCCACTCGCCACCGATATGATTAAAAACTTCATTGCAATACATAAACATAACCCAATAATAGAAAAAACGATTATCCCCTTTTCCGTTAGTAATTATGATATATGCAGGAGAAACTAAACCTGTATAAGAAGAAAGACCGACGCAACTCGTTTTAACATTTTCCAAATCTATTAATTTGAATACAATTTCATTTTCTTTAAGAATTTGATAGCCTTCAAACTTTTCAGGCTGTAATCCCTCGCTATCATCTTTAATTCGCTTTATTACTCCATTCATTGTAAGTGTTAATCGTTCATATTTATAAACATCTGAACCACTATTCGCTTTTGATTTTTTAAAATTCGTTTAACTGGAAATATACTCCAATCAACAGGAATTTCCCCAATCCATTCAATACCACTATCTTTCATTTCTTTCAAAATATCACCTCATTAATTAAACGTCCGAATTTGCTCGACGGTTAAAACCGCACTCGTAAGTACCGTAAATCCTGTCCCGATTCCTGCAATAAAGCTTATAATAAACTTAAACAGCATTATGTTACCTCACTCAAATATAACATAATCGGAATTATAATATTCAGGCAGTGCATTGACAAGACCGTTTCCGTAATCAACCATATTGTGCTTTACCGCAAAATTACTGAACCAGCCGTCTACTACATACATTCTTCTGCCTGTATCAATTTCACCGTACTCCCTGTCCATATAAAGCGTATTGTTTCGGAATACGTTATTGTAACCCCAGTCCTCAACCTGTTCGTGAATTTCAAAAGCGGCTACTATATTCGGATTGCCGTTTCTGTAACCCGTATTATCGTGGACATTACATTCATTTCCTGCAATGTCAATAAAACTTCCTGCGTAATTTGCACCTGTCATGCCGTCGCCGTAAAATGTACAGTTCATAATTTCAGTACCCGTTGTATACTCTTTCACGTCAATATGTTCCGCAGCAATATTTTTAAATACACAACCGTCAACAATGTTATAATCACACTTATAGTCAAAACCCGAAACCGTGTATGAACTTCCTATATACACACCCTCACCGTAACCGGCAGTAAAAAGACCGCTGTCATGAATACTGCACTCCTGCACAATACAGTATGAACTGCCGTCACGTATTGCAACAGCCTCAGAGCCTGTATTCCCTATATCACAGTTTCGGATAACCGTATAATTTGAATTATCAAGAACTATGCCCTTTTGTGAAGTAGTTATACAAAGATTTTCAACAATCCAATAATCCCCCGTAATCTGCAATACATATCCGTTTTCGGTACTTGTCCCTGTAAATACGGGAGGATTTTCGGGATTCTCGGCAGTGAGAGTAATAGGAGCGTCTGCCATTCCCGAAACAGAAGTATCAATTTTCTGTGCTCCCTGATACGTTGTATAATCATAAGTACCTGATGCTACTGAAATAACGTCCCCTGCCTGTGCGTTTCTTACTGCGTTGAACAGTTCTTCAACCGTAGAAACACGCACTTTCCGTCCCGTTTCAGCAGAACCTTTTGAAACAATTTCCCGACGCATCATAACCAAATCAAATACATCGGTCTGACCGTCTCCGTTCATGTCACCTGCACTGAGATTTTCGGGTGAATCTTTTCCGAGAATAAATTTATTGAAGTCCACAATATCAGCAACACTGAATTTCCCGTCCGAGTTCACATCACCTTTAATATTTTCAGCTGAATTTCCTGTAAGTACAAAATTATGAGCAGTCAGCATAAACGCCGTACAGACAACAATTTTATTGAATATTATTTTTTTGTTCATTTTTTCCTCCTGTCCTGAAAAAGTACTTATTTTGCTGATTATATTATACTTTATTAAATTAAATTGGTCAAACTGATATATCATCGGCTGTACGTTCTGCTATCTCCAGCATTTCGCCTGCCCTTTCAGGTAAGTCCGAAAGATATGTTATCATAAGATTCTTCTGCGGATAAATAATACATTTCTGTCCCCATTTTCCGCTTATTCTGAAACCGTCATCAGTTATCCACATAAAATATCCGTATCCGCCATCATGATTGTAAATATGCGGAAAAACGGCTTTTTTAATCCACTGTCCAGACAAAATTCTGTTTCCGTCAAAAATACCGTTCTGCAAATACAGCTGTCCTAAAAGACTGAGTTCATGTACTGTAAGTTCCATACCGCTTGCACCATAAAAACGACCTTCGGGAGAGTTTTTATATACAGGATTTATAATCCCAAGAGGTTCAAAAAGCCTCGTATTCAGATATGAAAAAAGATGCTTGCCGACTGCGTTTTCACAGGCAGTTCCGACAAGATAAGCAGGAATATTTGAATAACTGAAAACAGGCGGACGGCTGTAGTCTATGAGCAGAGAAAGTGAATATTCAGTCCAGTCACTGCCCGACGGACGAAACGGATAGCCTGCCACCGACATAGTCATAAAACGTTCAAGCGTAAGTTTTTTAAAAGCATCAAGCTGAGAGGCGGGAACACAGCAGAGATACTTTCTGTCAAGAAATTCGTAAAGAGGTACATCAACGGAAATTTTTCCCTCATCACAGGCAATCCCCACAGCAGTCGAAACAAACGACTTTGTGGCGGAATAAACGGGATAACGTACGTCAGGTGAAAACCATTGCTTAAAAGTAATTTTTCCGTTCTGAAAAATTTCAATTCCGTGTACATCAAGATTTTTCTGTTTTACCTGGTTTACAAGATTTTTGTACATAAAAAAACTCCTTCAAAAATCAGTAAATATATGATTTACGAAAATTTTTTCAGAAAAGTCTTGAACGTTTCAGCCATTTCCAAAGGAACAGATGCATATAATGTATGTCCTTCCTTTGAAATATGATACTCTCCGCCACATTTTTCCGCATATATTTTTCCTGCGTTCTGCCATGTAAGTGATTTTACAGGAGATTTCATACTGCTTATGTAAAAGCAAGCAGGACATTTTATTATTCCGCTTTTATCAGCTTTTACGGCGTTTTCCGTTGCAAGTACTGATTCATCGAAAACTTCCTGATTAAGCATATTCTTATAAAATAATTTTTGATACTTCTTTTTTTCATCAGCAGACAATTCATTTCCTGTCATAAGTCCGGACACATTTATTGTCTGATTTCTCAGAAGTCTTGAAATTAATCCACGCTTTGCAATAATCCCCATAAGCTTTTTCTCTTGCATTACCATTTTGAGTTTCTTGTTTTCAGGAATTTCTTTCGCCTGTGCAATTGCCATATTCGGAAAAACCATATCAATTCCGAGTATGGCTTTTATTTCGTTCGGATAACTGTTTTCCCACCATATTGCTTCTATTCCCGAATAGGAGTGAGGTGCTAATATGTAAGGCGGTTTCAAACCTGCTTTCAGTAACGCTTCCCTGCTCTCTGCAATAAGATTTTCTACTGTACGTTCAGTAGTCATTGAATCACTGGATCCGTAACCCGCTTTTTCAACGACGGCTATTCTGTAATCATCAGACAACCGACGATAAAGCGGTTTATACTCCAGTACGGGAGAAGTAACACCCGAACCTGCCATAAACACAATAATATCACCTTTTTCACCCTCAGTGTATATATTCAGAAACGTATCATTTACTTTTACTTTCTTTTCGTAAACCATACAAATACCTCATGTTATTTTATTATTTTTATTTTATCATATAAAAAGTGAAAAAGCAACATCTTACAATAAAAATATCACATAATCCACAAAAAATTTACATACAATATCCACACATTTTGTAATGCTTATACGTTAAACAATATATAAACCTATTTTATAGGAGGATATTATTATGAATAAAAAATTAGTTGCTATGATGTCGGCAATGGTTATGTGCTTTTCTGCAATGCCGATACGTACTGCATACGCCGAAGCAGACAATAATATTGTCTGCACTGAAACATACGTTGATATTATGCCTGAAATTCCTGTTGATGTGCAGTACATCCTGCCTGAATGGATTCCTACGAATTTCACAGAAGCATTACATTTTGACAACAAATACGGTCAAACTCACATCGAAGATGGTCTGATATGCTGTGTCCGCAAGAAGTATAATTATATAGATTGTCATGAATATCTTACGGAATATTCCGGAGATGATTCAATGGAACTGCTTACGCTTTGCAATGAGACTCATAAATTCGTCATGCCTGAAAAGCCCGACGAATCCGACAAAGAAGCCTATCAGGAGTATCTTGACTTTCTGTCTGAAAATTACATCAGTGAATATATTGAATATGCAGAACATTACGGTCATGAAATAGAAATAAAAGCGGATTTTGAATATGAAGTAACTGTTTATGCAATGAATCCATCAAGCAGTGTTGACATTAACTGGATTGAAAAAAATCAACAGACTAACCGTATTGTAAGTACTCAGACGCTGTCGTTTGAATCGTCAGCAGACGGTGAAATTACCGAAACGGATTTATATGGCTGGTTCCCCGACTCAGTCGGCGAATGTTATAAAGATACGGTATCTGTAGTTAACGGTCATATTGTATATTGTGGTTACGTGTGTACTGATGCCGGACTAAGTCTTATTACCGAACAGAATGGTACGGCAAAACTTGAATGTGTTGCAAGTGACAGTCTAAGCGGAACAACTGTTATGCCCCCGCCTCCAGGAACGAGTCCGACAATTATAAAGGCATATAAGCCGATTACTTCAGGTACGGTAAAAGTAACGTTCAAACAGGCTCAGGATTGGGAGGGCGGTTATGTAGATGATGATGCTACTGTTGTAAAGTACTACAGCGTTGACGAGGACGGCAATATAACAGAAATCGGCGAAAGCGAATTTATTCCGCTTAATATGGGCTACTGCAATCTTGACGGAAAATTTGGTATTTCAGATGTTGTTATGTTACAGAAGTGGCTTGTCGGTTCGGGAAAACTAGACTGCTGGAAGAACGTTGATTTTAACGACGACAATAAAGTTGACGTTTTTGACCTTGTACTTATGAAACAGACTCTTCTTGAAAATCTTCCTGCAATCTCACAGGAAAACGAAGATGTTACAGACAATGATATATCAATGCTGAAACAGACTGTTTTACAAAAATATTCCGATACTGATATGAGTGACTTCACTTTCGTATACGAACCCGACCATAAACTGAATAATCAACTTAACGGAAAGCTCTTTTCAGTTTACTATAAAAATGTCCTCCTGCATGGTTACGGTGATATAAACACCGACGAAAATGTATATGCCGTTATCAAGAATGAAAAGTACAACATGAAAAGTGTTGACATGAATTTTATGGTTGACCCCGAACGTTTCAAGGAAGTAAATTTAGACGGTGAATACAAATCCGCAGAAGAAATAAAGGAATCTATTGACAAATATGAAATGGAATCAGCAGTAAAAGAACCACAGTTTATAATTTATCTTGACTGGATAAGTGGATTTAATGGGAGTGGACATTCAGAGGATTTTGTGGTATAATAGATAAAAAGCCACAAGGAGC
>CAMWGS010000013.1 GCA_947173865.1 uncultured Ruminococcus sp. | reverse complement strand
CTAACATTATATCATACTTTTCATTTTATTAAAATAGATTAGTGAAAAATTCCTGTGTATTATTTTTCAGCAAATTTTTGTGCATTTTGACAAAAAAATTATGTAGTACAAGGAAATTATTTGATTATCATTTAACAGCTGAAGAATCTCTGATGAGTTTTAAAGACATTATTCGGCTTTATTTCGACATAACCCGTCATATCGGCAGGAAGCGAGAGATTGGGTGCGTCAATCATAGCCGTCATAGGCTCGGGACAGAAATAGTGATTGAATCCCCTGTCATTCCAGATAATCCAGAACTTGTATTCATCAGAAACTTCATAGCAGAGTTTTTTACCGCTTGCGGTATCCTCGGCAATAACACCGTGGAACTCCTGACCGTCGAGTTTTGTACATTCACCGAAATACATATCATTGTCACAAACCTGAAGAACAGGACATTTTGTGCCGTTCTTGTATTCGAGGTCATATTCCCCGGGTGAACGGAGAACCTCAGTGGGCAGACAACGTTCATTGAGTTCGCACTTCTTGCCAACTGGAACAGTAAGACGAATATCGCTTTCCTTAGCACCGTCAACAAACGGAGCATTTATGGTTGTATGTGAAGCAAGTGACATAGGAAGAACAACATCTGAATTATTGATAAACTTAATGTTTTGTTCGAGACCGTGTTCAGAGAGTGTGAAAGTATATTCAGCGGTGAACTTTATCGGAAGATACTGGAAAAACTCATCTCTTTCATCGTATACATAACGGGTAACAAGCCATGCACAGTTAGCGTCTGCATTATGTTCAACCACTTCGTGTTCCCTCTTGTGAAGAAAACCGTGAATATGGTTGTTATACGGTGCTTTTTCGTTTACGGGCAGATGATATACAGCGTCTGAAGTTTTCAGAACTCCATCAGCGAAACGGTTGGGCAGATAGAGAGTAGGAAGTCCCCATACTTCTGCGGACTGCTTTATGTCGTCTGCGGTATTGTCAGGATTAAAGCGGAAAAATTCCATATTATTCTTGTTGTCTCTGAGACGGATAACATTAGAGCCGACTTCATACGCAACAAGAGCTTCATAACCACCTGCCTGCAATCTGACGCAGGTAAGACCGTTGAAGTTAAAAAGCTGTGTTGAATTGTTCATTTAATATCATTCCTTTCATAATGATAAAATATTTTAAATATCAGTCCATACGGTTTTCCATGTCTGTATATTCATGCATCGGAGAAATAGCCTTGTAAGCAGGACGGATAATTTTATTTGAATTGATGAGTTCTTCAATACGGTGTGCAGACCAGCCCGCAATTCTTGAAACTGCAAAAATCGGTGTAAAAAGTTCGTCGGGAATACCTAACATTCTGTAAACGAAACCGCTGTAGAAATCAACGTTTGCACATACACCCTTGAAAATACGTCTTTCTCCTGCGATAACTTCCGGAGCAAGTTTTTCAACAAGTGAATAAAGAGCAAATTCTTCTTCCTTTCCCTTTTCTGCCGAAAGTTTTTCTACAAATCCCTTGAAAACTTTCGCACGGGGGTCAGACTGTGAATATACAGCGTGTCCCATACCGTATATAAGACCTGCATGGTCAAATGCTTCCTTGTGAAGTAATTTTTTAAGATAATTCCTTACTTCGTCCTCGTCCGTCCAGTTTTTGATATTGGCTTTCATGTCGTCGAACATCATGGCAACCTTTATATTCGCACCGCCATGTTTCGGACCTTTAAGAGAACCAAGAGCCGCAGCAATTGCGGAATAGGTATCAGTTCCGGAAGAAGATACAACGTGTACTGTAAAAGTAGAGTTGTTACCGCCACCGTGTTCGGCATGAAGAACAAGAGCAAGGTCAAGGATTCTTGCTTCAAGTTCGGTATATTTTTTGTCGGGACGGAGCATATAGAGAAGATTTTCAGCAATTGAGAGATTAGGGTCGGGGTCATGGAAAAAAAGACTTCCCCCGCAGTTGTAATATTTATAGGCGTTATAGCCATAAACCGCAAGTACGGGGAAAAGCGTGATAAGTTCAATACACTGTCTCATAACATTCTGAACAGAAATATTATTAGCGTCATCGTCATAAGAATAGAGGGCAAGGACGCTTTTTGCAAGAGTATTCATCATATTGTCACTGGGAGCTTTCATTATAACGTCCCTTGTGAAAGTAGTTGGCAATGAACGGAAATCGGAAAGAATCTGCTTGAATTCCGTAAGTTCATGCTCTGAAGGCATACTTCCGAAAAGAAGAAGATAAACTGTCTCCTCAAAGCCGAAACGTTTTTCCTTTATAAAGCCGGATACGATATCTTCAACATCAATTCCCCTGTAATAAAGTTTTCCGTCACCGTGATTAGGCATACCGTCGCCCGTATCAAGTACTTTTATTGTACTTATATTGGTAAGACCTGCAACAACACCGTTTCCGTCAAGGTCACGCAGACCACGTTTAACGTCGTACTGCATATAAAGTTCAGGATTAATCCTGTAACCCTCAAGTGATTTATCGGCAAGCTTCTGTATTTCCGGAGTAACCGAAGAAAATTTATATTTCATAAATATCGTCATCCCTTTCTTTTTTACAATTATTGTGTATATTATAATTATAATATATTCCAATAAATTTGTCAAGACTTTACAAACATAGAGGAATTGCTAAAATCGGAGTTAAAGAAAATCAATAATTCTGAATGACATATTCCTGCATTTTTTTCTTCATTATAACACCTAATCTGCGTTATAACCGCCTGTCTGCCGAATGATTTTTGTTATATTATACAAGATAATATACGGTTTTTTGATGTTTATTACAAAAAAATACGCTGTTCTATATTTGTACATAATTTCGTAACAAATCATCTGAAAATTATGGTATAATTGTATTAGTTTATACAGTTTATTCTGTAAAATGGTCACATGAAAAAAATTTAATATTGAGAGGAGAATTTCATATGTCCAAGAAAGGAAAATTTAAAAGTAAAATTGCAGCTTTTACAGCATCTGCCGTTATGGCTGCAACATCTGTTGCCGGAGCAATTCCGTCTGCTATAGCCGCAGATTCAGATTTAGGTCTTGATAATTACGCAAAACTTTTACAGTATTCACTTTACTTTTTTGACGCTAATTATTGCGGTGAGGGTGCGGGAGAAAAATCACATATTTCATGGCGTGACGACTGTCACACCGACGGCACTGCAAACGGAGGTTTCCACGACGCAGGCGATGGCATCATATGTGGTCTTACAGAAGGTTTCTCGGCTTCAACTCTTGGCTGGATGTACTATGAATATAAAGACGAATTTCAGAAAACAGGTACTTATGCACATCTGAAAGACATAACAGACGAATTTGCACAGTTTTTCAAAAACTGCACAACTCTTGACGACAACGGAAATGTTACAAAGTTCATCTACGAAATAGGTGATGACGGTGCAGACCACGGCAAGTGGCGTGCTCCTGAACTTATGTCAAGGAACAGCAGTGAATATTACAGCACTACAAATGGTGCAAGCAATGTTGCCGCACAGTATGCCGCAGCTCTTGCACAGAACTACATCAATTTCGGAAATGAAGATGATTTGAAGTATGCCAAAGCTCTTTATGATTTTGCCGCAAAGTACCGTACTATGACTTATGACCAGTCAACATACTCTGACAAGAGTGTTGAGGACGATATAGCATGGGCAGCAGGCTGGCTTTATCTCGCTACAAATGAACAGTCTTATCTTGATGCTAACAGCAAAGATACAAGCGGTACAAACGACTGGATAAATGATTACTATTACGGCGGTGTATGGCTCGGTGCAGCTATTATCAACGCCGAAATCACAGGTAACTGGGATAAACCTCTGAATTATATCAGAAGCAAGACAGGTAATTCAAACGAATTTTATTATGCTGATTCATGGGGCAGTGCAAGATATAACACACTTATGCAGATGTGTGCAATGGTTGCTACTAAGCACAAGGATAAATCAGGTGCCGACTTCTCTGAATGGTGTAAGGGACAGATGGATATGGTTCTTGGCAAAAACAATGCCAATGTATGTCTTGTTGTAGGATATAATGACGTTTCCGCAACTTCACCGCATCACCGTGCAGCTTCGGGTCTGTATGTAAGCGACGACTGGCATGAATGGAACAGCTGGGACGGCAACTATGCAAATGTTCCCACAAGCCATACACTTTATGGTGCATTGTGCGGTGGTCCGACAAGCCATACTGATTTTAGTTCATTCCGCAAGCTCGATGCCAAGGACGCAACTTCAAACGAAGTAGCTGTTGACTATCAGGTAGGTCTTGTCGGTGCTGCTGTCGGTCTTTACAGTGCTTACGGCACAGGTTCGGTTGTTGATTCTATCGGCGATGACATTACTGTCTATGCTGAAGAAATCGCCGCATCAAAGGGTGAGGTTAATCCTCCTGACAATACAACAACAACTACTACAACCACTACCGAAACTACCACGACAGAAACAACTACCACACAGACCACAACTTCAAGTGAAACTACAACTATGTCTACTACAACTACTATTATCAGCAGTGACCAGAAAGTACAGTCATTTGATGATGTTATCACCGATATCGGTGATAATACTGTTACATTCCAGACAAAAGGTACCTTCACTGTTTCCAAAACCGAAGATATGGAAAAAATCAAGGCTGTTGGTGTCGGAAAACTTGTAAGCATAGAGTTCCTTGACTATAAAGACACAACTATCATGAACATATATTCACTGTATGTTATGGCAAATTCAGAAGTGGATTACGGCGATGCTACTGAAGACGGAAACATAAATATCAATGACGCTGTACTTATAATGCAGTCACTTGCCAATCCCGACAAGTACAAGCTTACTGAACAGGGCAGGGCTAACGCAGACGTTGTAAATAACGGTGATGGTATAACAAACAGTGACGCTCTTGCTATTCAGCTTGTTGAATCACGTACAATTACAAGATATGACCTTCCTATTACATCTGAAAAACTTGATGAATTAACCAGCGATTAATAATTTATATAAAGGCATACATTTTGTATGCCTTTATTTTTTACCTAAAATAACAAACATTTACTTTAAATTATGAATAAAATGTTAATTGTAATTAAAATGTAAATTTTACGTAACTATTTTGTAATGAAAATTATTATAAAACAGTGTATAATGTGTTTAGCATATTGTATACAATTTTTTAAGAAAGAGGTTACTATTCATGAATAAAAACAATATGAAAAAAATCAAGTCAGCAGTAGTAAGCAGTGTAATGGCTGTCTCTGCTATGGCTGCACCGTTTTCAGCGGTAGTCATGAACGCTTCGGCAGCTAACGACAACTACGCTAAACTTCTCCAGTATTCACTTTATTTCTATGACGCAAATATGTGCGGTAAGCAGGTGGGAGAGACTTCCGCTCTCACATGGCGTGATGATTGTCATACATCAGACGCAGTTGACGGCGGTTACCATGACGCAGGTGACCACGTTAAATTCGGTCTGCCGGCAGGCTATTCCGCTTCAACTCTCGGCTGGAGCTACTATGAATTCAGCGATGCTTTCAATTCAACAGGTCAGTCCGCTCACCTCAAAACCATTACAGACTATTTTGCTACATTCTTCAAAAACAGTACAACACTCAGCGGTGATACTGTAACAAACTTTGTTTATCAGATTGGAAACGGTAAGCAGGACCATGACGTTTGGTGTGCTCCTGAAGTTCACGTTGACAACAGCAGACAGACTTTCAGTACATCATCGGGTGCAAGTGACATTGCAGCATCTTATGCCGCTGCACTCGCTGTAAACTATGTTAACTTCGGTAATGCAGATGACCTTAAGTATGCAAAGGCTCTGTTTGAGTTTTCTACAAAGTACAATCAGAAAGCAACAGACGGTACAGGCAGCTTTTACGATTCATGGGACTACTATGACGACCAGGCTTGGGCAGCAGGCTGGCTTTATCTCGCTACAAATGACAACAAGTACAAGGAATTTCTCAATACATACATGAACTCAACTAATCAGGGTTCTTCAGGAATGGACGGCTGTCAGTGGGGCATCTACTCAACTATGAGCTGGAATAACGTTTCAATGGGTGCCGGTATCTTACAGGCTGAAATAACAGGTGATGCTGCCGACTGGAAGAAAGTAACCGACTATCTCAACGGTCATGGTGCAAATTCAAATGATTATTATTTTGAATTACAGTGGGGCAGTGCAAGATATAACACAGCTCAGCAGATGGCAGCACTCGTTGCCACAAAGTACGGTGCGGCAAGCTACAGTGACTGGTCAAAGGGTCAGATGGACTATATCATGGGCAATAAGGGTGTAGGCAGTGCTTCACCACAATGCTTCGTTGTAGGATTTACAGATAATTCACCTAAGAACCCACACCACAGAGCAGCATCAGGATATTCAAGTTTCGACGAAATGGGTGACAATACACAGACAAGTCCGAACGGTCATGTACTTGTAGGTGCTTTGGTTGGTGGTCCTACAGATGCAAACGGTGCATACAGCGACACTTTAAAGGACTACACCGCTAACGAAGTTACACTTGACTACAATGCTACTCTCGTAGGTGCGGCAGCAGGTTTATATTCTGTGTATAAGACAGGCACTCCAGATACTTCAATTGTCGGCGTTGACAAAGTATCATCAGGTGTTGTTGACCCGCCTACAACAACTCAGACAACCGCAAGCACTCAGAGCAGTACAACTACTACAACTACCACAAATCAGCAGAATCCCTCATCTTCGGGATTATATACGGCTTCTCCCAAAAAGCAGGTTGTTTACGACAAGAATGCAGACGATAAAATGGTAGGATTTGAATGGTCACAGTTCAATATTCCCGCTACCGAAAAAGTAAAGAAAGTTGAAATCACAATTTCTTCAAATAACGGAAATATCGGTAAATGGCAGGGTGCTTTTGGTTCTTCAACAAGCGTCGCTCCTGATTACTGGACACAGGGCGATGACATGGAAGTGAATATCTCAGGAAATACAGGCACTGTTACATGGGAAGTTCCTGCTACAACAGCTGATATTATCCAGTACAACTACGGCGGAGAACTCAAGTTCGGTACATGGTGGATTGACTGCGGAAACTTTACAATTGATTCAATAAAGGTATACACTAACGCTTATTCAGGTACATCTACTACAACAACCACAACAAAACAGCAGTCAGAAACCTCAACAACAACTACTACAAAACAGGGCAGCACTTCTTCTTCGGAATATAAAATCAGTCCCAACACAAAGGTTGTTTATGATAAGAATGCCGACGACAAAATGGTTGGCTTTGAATGGTCACAGTTCAATATTCCCGCTACAGAAAAGGTAAAGAAAGTTGAAATCACAATTTCCTCAAATAATGGAAATATCGGTAAATGGCAAGGTGCTTTCGGTTCTTCAACAAGCGTCGCTCCTGAATACTGGGCTCAGGGCGAAGATATGGAACAGACTATTTCAGGTAACAGAGGTACTATAACATGGAATGTTCCATCTTCTATCGCTGATGTTATTCAGTATCAGTACGGCGGAGAACTCAAATTCGGCACATGGTGGATTGACTGCGGAGACTTTACAATTGAATCAATCAACGTTGTAACAGACGGTACTTCACAGCAGACAACAACTACAACTACACAACAGAATCCAAGCGGCAATACAAAGTATGGTGACGCTGACGAAAGCGGAGAAGTAAACATCAATGACGCAGTTCTTATCATGCAGTCTATCGCAAACCCCGATAAGTATAAATTATCCGCACAGGGTAAGATTAATGCAGACGTTGTTGACAACGGCGGTGGTATTACAAATACCGATGCTCTTGCTATTCAGTATGTAGTATCAAGAACAATAAGTGCTTCTTCATTCCCGATTACCACATCGGAACTCGACAGATATCAGAACTGATTATAATTGAATAATTATTAAAGGACGGACTTCGGTTCGTCCTTTTTGTTGCTTAATATAACTGACAGACGAAAAGTTTGTGCGTTTTTATTTTTGGGTATGTATCTACAAAAATTTAATATTATGATACAATTTAATTAACACACGGAATATAATAAGGGATTATTTTCCGTATGAATCTTTTCAAGGAGGAGTTTACCATGAAAGTAAACAAAAGATTAATGTCATTTCTTCTTTCGGGAGTAATGGCGGTTATGACCTGTAGTGCAGTTCCTGCATCTGCTGCACCTGACCCCCGACGGTGACTGAAAGATTGATATCAATGATGCTTTAATGATTATGCAGTATCTTGTAGGAAAGTTTGAACCGACCTCAGCAAGCCTGACGTCAACGAAAACGGCATTATCAGCCCGATGGACGCATACTATGCCCAGCTCTATGAAGCAGGTACACTACATTAAGGGATGAGGATAATGAAAGCAAATGTTGTTAATGTAAAGAAAGTTACTGCTGTAGTTATCGCCTTTCTTATGATGATTTTATCAGTCGTATATGCAAACAGTAAATCAGAGGCGGCAAATACAGCAAGAAAATATCGCATTTTTAATGCTAAAACAGGTGTTCAGATTGGAGACGACTATACTCTTAACGCACTTAAATCAGAAAATAATTCACTTACTGTTATCGGAGATTATGATGAAAGAAAAAAGGATTATTCAAAAAAGGGAACAGTAAGATTAATAATGAATTATGGTGAATATGTTTATTGTGGTTCTGGTTTTGTTGTTGATTCTCATACAATAGCAACTGCCACTCATTGTGTTTATAATTTAAAAATTAGTAATATTATTTTATTTAACTCTGACAAGAACCGTAGTTTTGCAAACCCAGTAGAATATCATAATGGTGAAAGTGGAGGTCCAGTATATATAGAAGAAACATTGCATAACCAAGACAATCATTTTAATTGTTATTCTGTTATTGCAATTCACACAAATGGAGAAAATTCCGGTACTCGTATAACAACGGATTTAATACACTTTTACAAACAAAATCCTAATATTAATTGATAAGGAGGCATATATATGTATAAAAAATTAAAGAAAATGTCAGCAACATCTTAGGCTGTGGTTATGTGTACAGTTTCAGTTGTTTCTATTTCAGCGAGTGCATTATATATACCTACAGATAAAACAGTTACCCCTTATACCATTTCTTTTGAATCTGCTTCTGTAAAATATCACTTATGGCAGGAAGCAACCGATTACTTTGGTTTGGAAGATTTGAAAATCTATATATCAGAACCAATAGAGTATGAATGGCATGGTGAAGATGAATTTAAATATTTAATCGGTTCAACTTATTATAAAGTTTTGGGGTCTTACCATCAGATATATTATAGAGTAGCTACAGATGAATGGTGTGATACCTGCGAAGTTTGTCCATTAATATTTGGTGGATATGAACTTAATAATGAAGATAATGTTGCTGTACTTGAAAATTATTTGTCAGATAATGATATAGAATATACTAGTGAGGTTATAGAAGAATTTGGCACAAAGGATAGTTATACAGCTGTCTATCCTAAGCTTATGGTAACGGATTTATATGACAGAATGCAAATGTTGATAGATATAAAGGAAGATACTGATTATGTGTGTGATTGGGCAATGCAGGAATCAATGATAAATGTAACAGATGTTGTAAACACCCTCCCCGAGCCCATGCTTTCAGGATACACAGACTGCGACGGCAAAGTAAACATAAATGATGCAATTCTTGTAATACAGTCAATAGCAAACCCCGACAAATATCAGATTTCATGGCAGGGCAAGGCAAACGCTGACGTGGTCGGTGACGGCAACGGCATAACTCTCAATGACGCAATTGCAATACAGGAAATGGCGGCAAGCCACCTCTATGACTGAATAACTATTAAAGGACGTACTATAAAGTACGTCCTTTTTTGTTTATTGAAACGGAAGTGTCTGCAACCGTGCATATTCAATAAGTATCATCGTTGCGTCAACAGAATCAATCATTCCGTTTCCGTCGTAATCACCTGAAAACATCTGATATATATCAAATGTACTTGATTTACCTGCCGAAAGACCTGCATATTCAATGAGGGTCATAGATGAATCAACAGCATCAACATAACCGTCATCATTGACATCACCCAGCAAAAAATAAAGTTCAATATTATTGGACTCCGCATAATCAGCAGCGGCAGTTTCAGGCAAACCTTTTATACTGAAATTATTAAACGTTTCTATACCGTTTCCACGTATATCATAATGCATACCCAAAGCGTTTTCACCTATTATCTTGACATTCGGAGGGATAAAAATTCCTGATATATCCGAACATCCGAAAAATGCTTCTGTTCCTATAACCGTTACGGAATCAGGAATATTGATGTTTTTAAGTGAAGTACAGGCATTGAAACAGTTATCGGGAATTGATGAAATTGAATTATTCAATTCAACGCTTTCCAGTTCAGAACAGCTTGTAAAACAACCGTTACCGAGATATGTGACCGTTTCGGGAATTTTTATGCTTTCAAGTGAAAGACAGCCTGAAAATGCGTTATCGCCTATATGTGTTATTCCTTCGGGAATTATTACAGAGTCAAGTGTAAATTTCCCGAAAAAAGCTTTTTCTGCTATCGTAGTTACAAGACAGCCACCGAGTGAAGAAGGTATTATTATTTGTTCTTCATATGACGTACAGTCTGTAATTACTGCGTTCTGACTGGAATTTATTGTATAATAAAAAGTACTGTTACCTACTGTTTCACTGAATGTTTCTTCACCTTCAGCATAAGTACGGACAGGCTGAGGAAGCATAAGCAGAGCTGAAATAAAGGCAATTATCTTTTTCATTACAATACCTCACTGCGTACGGATTTGCCGTCTATCATAACGAAAAACGGCTCTGACATAAGGTCAAGCGGATTTTCTCCTTTACGATAAATCTGTAAATCAGCGTCCTTTTCAACGGCAATACTGCCGACACGGTCATTTATACCAAGAATTTCAGCGGGATTTACGGTAAGTGTTTTAATAGCCTCATCAAATGCAAGTCCGCCTTTTACCGCTGCCTGTGCGGAAAGAGGAAGATACTGAATCGGTATAACGGTATGGTCTGTACATATCGCAATTTTTACGCCGTTTTCGTGCATGACAGATGCGTTTTTAAGTTCAAGTCCACGCATTTCAGGCTTACAACGGTCGCATATTACAGGACCGCATATTACAGGAATTTTTTCCTCAGCCATTATATCGGCAATTTTATAACCCTCTGTTCCGTGTATAATAACCATGTCAAGTGAAAATTCGTTTGCTATTCTCATAGCGGTACATATATCGTCTGCACGGTGACAGTGAAAAAAGGCTTTCTGCTTGCGTTCAAGAAGTGACATAAGTGACTCGCATTTTATGTCATATTCAGGCGGTTCATAGTTGTCACTGTCTGAATAGTAACTGTCCATATCATGTGTATAACGTCGTGATTTATAAAGTCCCTCACGGATAATTGCAGAAACTGCCATGCGTGTTACGGGCATTTCCTCACGTCCGTTATAGACGTTTTTAGGATTTTCACCGAGTGCAAACTTAATACCGACATTTTTTATCAGCATATCATCAATACGTCTGCCTGCCGTTTTTATGGCACATATTTCACCACCGCAGGCATTCGCACTTCCGGGACTTGATGCAACAGCCGTTATTCCTCTCATTCGTGCTTCACTGAAACAACGGTCAAATGGATTTATACCGTCTATTGCTCTCATCTGAGGAGTGAAAGGGTCAGTAGATTCGTTGCAGTCGTCACCCTCAAAGTCAATACCGTCCTCAATTATACCGAGATGAGTGTGAGCGTCTATAAATCCCGGATAGACTGTTCCGCCCTGAGCGTTCAGGGAATCTTCCGGAATTTCGTCAGGAATACCTTTTCCGACAGCTGTTATTTTGTTGTTTGTTATTTCAACCCAGCCCAGCGGAATAACTCCTTTTTCGTCCATTGTATAAATTTCAGCGTTATAAATTAACATATTATCTCCGTTCTTTTTATTTAAGAGTATCGGCAATGATTTCAGCTATTTCGGCAGGAGTTCCCAAAGCCTCAACTCTTACTGTTGAATTTTCAATGTATATGTCACGGCGGTTGTTGTAAATTTCCTCAAGCTGTTCCTTTGTGTTGTTCATAACGATAGGTCTGTTGGTATCCCCTTTTATTCTTTCATAACACTCATCAAAAGGAACATCAAGATAAACTATCGCACCGCCGTTTTCTTTTACTGTTTTCGCAGTATCGGAATTGAGCATTGCCCCCCCTCCGCACGCAACAACAGTATTTTTTCCGCAGAGTGACTTTACAGTTTCGGCTTCAACCTTACGGAAATACGGTTCACCTTTCTGTGCGAATATTTCGGGAATGGTCATTCTCTGATTTTTAACAACAAGTTCATCTGTATCGCAGAATCCGCAACCGTTTTTCTTTGCAAGCAGACTGCCGACGGTTGACTTTCCGCAACCCATGAACCCACATAAAAATATAGTCATTTTAAATTCTCCTCTCTGTATTCGTTGAGCATATCGAAAACTTCATAACATTCCTTTTCGTCTGCCAAATTAATATAAGTGTTTATATTGCGTTTAGTTATGAATTTTCCCGACTTGATAAGTTTTTCCAACGTTTCAAAATCATTCTCTTTAATAAGGAACACAAAGAATTTTTTGAAGTTCTTTTTAATATACGCATAAGTGATTTCGTCGCCGTCATTGAAGTAAATCTGTAAAATAACAGGATATTTCAGGTCATGAGACAGCACATAAGAATAATCCTTTTTATATATCATGTCAATAACATCTTCCATATGAAAATAATCAATTGCAGGATTAAAAGTAATACCACGATATTTCATAGAATGTACAGATGTACTTTGTGGTAAACGACAGTTCCAAAAAGCAGAATACGCTATAATTTCAAGACTGTTTGGAAGTATAACAGCATTAATTTTTTTATATTCTGAGAAAGCATAATCAGGTATACTTTTTATACCGTCGGGGACTGTTATTTCCGATACATCTTTATTGTCATTGTGATATGCAGTAAGACAGCCTCTTTCATTTATTTCAAACTTTTCCATAGCTAAAAATTATTTTCCTCCTTGTACTTGTTCAACATATCGAAAACTTCATGACATTCCTTTTCGTCGGCTGATTTGACGTAAGTGTCTATATTGCGTTTTGAGATGAAATTATCAATAAGAATTTTCATGCAGTCAAAAGGATATTTCAATTCATGAGATAATATTTTTGAGTAATCCCTGTTTGCTATAAAGTCAATAACTTTATCCATATAATGATGTGAAAAATTATTTAAATAAAATGTCACACCATGAAAAAATATGCATTTTACGGTATCTGCACAGGGAATAACACCATAATAACGGGGCTTTATCCAGAAAGTCGATTTGTGTATAGTTTTGAGACTGTCCGGAAGTACCAGACAAATATTTCATAATCATAACCGTGTCTATCAATAAATGCCTTCGATATGCTCCACGCCGTCAGATATTATTACTTCCCTTAACATTTTTTCGCTGTTATAATATCCATAAAGGATATTATTTGTTCATTGCGTTTACAGATTCTTCAACAGCTTTTATGATTTCAGAAATATCTTCTGTTCTAAACTCTCCGCCGTACCATATCTCATGTGCCTTTACAGCCTGATATACAAGCATTGACGCACCGCCGACCGCTACTTTACCCTGCTCCCTTGCTTTTTTCATGAGAAGTGTTTCAGTAGGATTGTATATAGCATCAAACACACTTGAACACTTTTCTATTACACTGTCAGAAACAGCACAGTTGTCAACTTTCGGGTACATACCTACAGGAGTAGCATTTATAATCAAATCAAAGCTGTCGTCAAGAGTTGAGATGTCGGCAATTTTTACAGAAGCGTCACTGCACTTTGCGAGAATTTCAGCCATGAGAATCTGAGCATTTTTAACGTCCTGCGGAATTACGGCAAGTGTAAGTTTACCACCGTGCAAAGCGGTTTCAATAGCCATCATACGACCAACTCCGCCACAGCCTAAAACCGCAACGTTTTCACTTATCGGAAGAAGTTCGGCAGAACGAAGAAAACCGTCACAGTCTGTATTGTAGCCTGTAAGTTTTCCGTTGTCGTTGCTTATGCAGTTTACAGAGTTGTAACGTTTTGCACTTTCACCTATTTCGTCCATAAACGGAATAACGGTCTGCTTGTGTGGGATTGTGACGTTGAGACCTTTGAAGCTTTTTATAAGTTCCTCACTTGATGAAAGATTTTCGGGAGCAATGTCAACGATTTCGTATGAAAAATCACTGATACCGCTGAGTTTGAAAAGTCTCTCATGGATAAGTGGGGACATTGAGTGACCGAGAGGGTGTCCTATTAATGCATACCTGTTCATGATAAAAAATCTCCTTTATTATAAATTTGCAAGACCTTCAACGTTTTCGATATTGAAAGCCGTAACGTCCTTAAGTGTTTTCTTTACAAGTCCCGTGAGAGTTTTTCCCGGACCGAATTCAACAAACCTGTCCGCACCTGCTTGACTCATTGCAGAAAGTTCAGACGTAAATTTAACAGGTGAAACAATGTGCTTTGCAAGCATTGACGGCATATCCGAGAAATCTGTAAGTTCTCCGCCTGTCACGTTTGAATAATATTTAACCTGAGGTGCTTTGAAAGTAACAGTCTTTGCTGTTTCGTAGAATTTATCCGCAGCGGACTGCATGAGTTTTGAGTGGAAAGCTCCTGCAACGCTCAGCGGTACAACTCTTGCTTTCATTTCCTTGAAAACTTCCGTCACTTCCGAAACACCTTCAAAAGTTCCTGCTATTACTGTCTGTACAGGCGAATTATAGTTGACAGCAGAAACATAATTTTCAGCTTTTTCACATACTTCCGCAACTGTTTCGGGAGCGATTTTCATAACTGCCGCCATAGTACCCTTATTGTTGCGTGCAGCTTCGTCCATAGCCTCTGCCCTTGCCTTGATGAGACGGAAAGCATCTTCAAGAGTTATCATTCCTGAAGCCTGCATTGCTGCGTATTCACCGAGTGAATGACCTGCAACACCGTCAAATTCAAAACCTTTCTGTTCTGCCGCACGGAGAGCCATAAGAGATACAGTCATGATTGCAGGCTGTGCATTTATTGTGAGATTAAGTTCCTCCTGCGCAATTTCCGTGAGTATTGCCATGAGGTCACGACCGAGTATATCCGAGCCTGTTTCTATTATGTTTCTGACTGCCGAATCCTCCGCAAAGTCTTTTCCCATGCCGACATACTGCGAACCCTGTCCAGAAAAAAGTGAAATTGTCATAATAAATAAACTTCCTTTCTGTATGATATATACATATATTGGTAAAAATATCCGATTTCAACCGCTGTTATTTGTTATAAATGACGATATTTTCTTTAAGCATTGCCAAAGTAGAAAAATATCATTGCAAAAAAACCGGAAATGATTTAAAATAGATATTGTATACTTTAATTTTGTATACAATAATACTATAACATAATTTTTTGTATTTTACAACTGTTATTTTATAAATTCTTTTAAAGGGAGTCTGACAGATGGGTATTAATATTAAAGGGCTTGGCACTTATGTTCCAGAGCAGAAACTGACAAATGACGATTTCACAAAATTCGTTGAAACAAATGACGAATGGATTCGTACAAGAACAGGAATCGTTGAAAGACATATGGCAGGCTGGGAGCCTACATGGTATATGGGAACTCAGGCAGCACTTAAAGCGATAGAAAACGCTGGAATTTCCCCGTCTGATATTGGTCTTGTAATTTCATCTACAGTAACTTCTGATTTTCTTACACCGAGTATGGCAAGCGTTATTCAGTACAAGACAGGTGCGGTAAATGCCGCTGCTTTTGACCTCAATGCAGCCTGTACGGGTTTTATCTATGCAGTTGATACCGCAAGACGTTTTCTTGCAACAGACGACGATATGAAATATGTCCTTGTTGTTGCGAACGAATCTCTTTCAAGATTTGTTGACTTTAAAGACAGAGCTTCATGTATACTTTTCGGTGACGGTGCGGCAGCCGCAGTTATTGAAAAAAGTGACAAACTTTATGCTTCGCATCTTGCCTCAGACGGCAGCGGTGCAGGTTATCTCTGTGCAAGGTCTCTGAACGTTGCTCCCGAAGTAAAAACAGAAAAGGATTTTGATGACGGTTTTACAGACAATCCCATTCACAAACTATATCAGAACGGTAAGGAAGTATACAAGTTTGCAACAAACGTACTGCCCAAATCGTTTGAAATAATTTCTGAAAAGATAAATATCACAAAAGATGATATTGACTGGTTCATTCCGCATCAGGCAAACGTCAGAATCATTGAAACTGCCGCTAAAAAATTAGGTGTTTCAATGGATAAGTTTATTGTAACGCTTGACCACTACGGAAATACTTCAAGTGCGTCAATTCCGCTTGCACTCTGTGAAGGTGTTGAAAAAGGTATAATAAAGCGTGGTCAGAAACTTGCACTGATAGGTTTCGGTGCGGGTCTGACTTACGGCGGAATCGTGCTTGAATATTAATAAAAAAGGAGAAACCAAAATTATGAAAACAAGAATAACTGAACTTCTGGGTTGTGAATACCCGATTATTCAGGGCGGTATGGCATGGATTGCAGAGCATAGACTTGCCTCTGCCGTTTCAAATGCAGGAGGTGTGGGACTTATAGCAGGCGGAAACGCTCCTATTGACTATCTCCGTGACCAGATTCGTCTCTGTAAAGAAAAGACAGATAAGCCTTTCGGTGTAAATATCATGCTTATGAGCGACAATGCCGACGACCTCGCACAGCTTGTTATTGACGAGGGGGTTTCCGTAGTAACAACAGGTGCGGGAAATCCGGGCAAATATATTTCTGCATGGAAAGAAGCAGGTGTCAGGGTTATCCCTGTAGTACCATCTGTTGCACTTGCAAAGAGAATGGAGAGAGCAGGTGCGGACGCCGTTGTTGCGGAAGGTACTGAATCAGGCGGACATATCGGTGAAAACACAACAATGTGCCTTGTACCGCAGGTTGTTGACGCTGTATCAATTCCTGTAATCGCCGCCGGCGGTATTGCTGACGGTCGTGGAATGGCTGCGTCATTCATGCTCGGTGCTGAGGGCGTACAGCTCGGTACACGTTTCCTTGCTTCTGAAGAGTGTCAGATTCATCAGACTTTCAAAGACCTCGTTGTAAAGGCAAAGGACACCGATAATATCGTTACGGGACGTTATACGGGTCATCCATGCAGAAACATCAAGACAAAGTTTGCAAAACAGCTTGCAAACGGTGAGAAGGACGGTTCACTTTCTCCCGACGAATTTGAAAAGCTTACAGTAGGTGCCTTAAGACGTGCTGTTGTTGACGGCGATGTTGAAAGCGGTTCATTCCTCTGCGGAGCTATTGCAGGAATGGTCAACGGGATAAAGCCGTGCGACGCTATTGTAAAGGAAATCATGGTGCAGGCTGAAAAGCTTCTCAACAGATAACGGCGCTATATATGTTTTTTATGGACTTTTGTTCAGGCATAGGCGGTGGAAGATTAGGACTTGAGCAAAATGGGTTGAAATGTATCGCATACAG
>CAMWGS010000012.1 GCA_947173865.1 uncultured Ruminococcus sp. | reverse complement strand
ATATATTGTTGAGGACGACAAATCAATCCGTACAGAACTTGCGGAACTGCTGAAAAATGCAGGATACGAAACCGAATGTCTTACGGATTTTTCAGATTCAAAACGTCATATACTTGAATCTGAATCAGACCTTATTCTTCTTGACATAAATATTCCTGTAATAAACGGTGAAACACTTCTGAAAGAAATACGACGTGAAACTGATACGCCTGTCATAATGGTAACAAGCAGAACATCCGAAATTGATGAAGTACTTTCCATGAGTTACGGTGCGGACGACTACATCACAAAACCTTATAACCCGACAATTCTGCTTTTGAGGATTTCGGCTGTACTGAAACGTTCGTCCAATATAAAGACTTCATACAGGAATTTACAGGTAAACACCGCCAAAGGAAGTCTTTCCGACGGTACTGACGAACTTATTCTGACAAAAAACGAAATGATTATTTTTCAGTTACTGCTTGACCGTCAGGGACAGATAGTCTCCCGTGACGACCTTATGACAACTCTATGGGACAATGAGGAATATATAAACGACAATGCACTTACCGTAAATATAAGCCGTCTGCGTTCAAAACTGGCGGACTTCGGCTGTGAAAACGCCATAGAAACACGCAAGAAACAGGGGTATATACTGATATGAATTTCAGAAAGTTTTTAGCTGATAAAATTGTTTCTGTCATTATAAGTTTATGTGTGTGGCTGATAATATGGGACTTTCTGTCTGCGTTTCATATAAAGTCAGAACAGATAATTATAATAGGCATTATATACTTTATGGCAGATATATTTAAAATACTATGGGAGTATTTCCGACGGAAAACATTTTATACAGACCTTTTATCCAATACAGAAACTCTCGACAAGAAATATCTTCTCTCGGCAATGACCGAATCCCCCGATTTCTATGAAGGACGGATTTTTTATGATGTTCTTTGTGAAGCAAATAAGTCAATGTGCGACAATGTGGCAGAATACCGCCGTCATTCCAATGAATTTCAGGAATATATAGAATTATGGGTACATGAAGTAAAACTGCCTGTTGCAAGTTTACTGCTGATGTGTCACAATAATCCCGAAACAAGCGAAAAATATTCCGAACAGCTGAGACGTATTGACGACTGCATTGAAAATGTAATGTATTACGTCCGCAGTGAAAATGCCGAAAAGGACTATTTAATAAAAGAAGTTTCACTGAAACGTGCATTTAACGCTTCTGCCATGAAAAACCGTGAGGAACTACAGCAAAGAAACGTTATTATTGGGACGGAAAATATTGACATTAACGTTATGACCGATAGCAAATGGCTTGAATATATCATGGGTCAGATTATCGGAAACAGCATGAAGTACTTTTCTTCTGACCGTGAACCCGAAATTAATATATATGCCGTCGAAACTGACGAAACCGTAACACTTCATATGCGTGACAACGGTATAGGAATACCCGCATCAGATTTGCCGTATATATTTGAAAAGTCCTATACTGGCGAAAACGGTCGTACTCATTCAAAATCTACGGGAATGGGTCTGTACATTATAAAAAAACTTTGTGAAAGTCTCGGACATGATGTAAAAGCCCAGTCTGTACAGAACGAATTTACAGATATATCCATTATTTTTGGAAAAAATAATTTCATGAAAATTGAGTAACATTACAAAATTGTAATGTTTCGTAACATTAAACGCAGGACAAATGAAAATATTTGCTGTATAATTAAGTCATCAAAACAAGGAGGCTGAAAAATGGAATTATTAAAAATACAGCAAATCGAAAAATACTATGGCAGTAAGTCAAGTCTTACAAAAGCTATTGACGACATTTCCTTCACTGTCAATAAGGGTGAATTTGTGGCAATAATGGGAGCTTCGGGAAGTGGTAAGACTACCCTGCTCAACTGCATTTCCACCATCGACAGAGTGACATCGGGTCACATTTATCTCGAAAACATCGACATAACCACCCTCAAAGGCAAACAGCTCAATCAGTTCCGCCGTGAAAAGCTCGGTTTTATCTTTCAGGACTTCAACCTGCTCGACACCCTCACGGCTTACGAAAATATTGCACTTGCACTGTCGATACAGAAAGTAAGTCCTGCAGAAATTGACAAAGCTGTGAAAAACGTCGCTCAGCAACTGGGCATTACAGGAGTTTTACAGAAATATCCCTATCAGATGTCAGGTGGTCAAAAACAGCGAATTGCTTCGGCGAGAGCAATTGTAACAAATCCGAAATTAATCCTTGCCGACGAGCCTACAGGAGCGTTGGACTCAAAGTCCGCTAAAATGCTTCTTGAACGTTTCAATTACCTCAACTACGAACACGATGCTACTATTATGATGGTTACGCACGACAGTTTCACGGCAAGTTATGCGTCCCGTGTTATGTTTATAAAGGACGGAAAGGTGTTCCACGAAATATGCAGGGGAAACGACAACCGCAAGCAGTTTTTTGACAAGATAATAGATGTTATTACACTGCTGGGAGGTGATGTAAACGATGCTCTTTAAACTCTCTTTCAGCAATATCAGAAAAAGTTTCCGTGACTACGCCATATACTTCTTTACACTTATAATAGGCGTTGCTGTTTTCTATGTGTTCAACGCAATAGGCGAACAGACGGCTTTTTTGAAAGTCTCACAGAGTACAAACGATATAATCGAACTTCTTAAAAATATGCTTAACGGTATAAGTGTATTTGTTTCTGTAATTCTCGGACTTCTTATTGTATACGCAAGCCGTTTCCTCATGAAACGACGAAATAAAGAATTTGCCCTGTACCTTATTCTTGGAATGGGCAAGGGCAGAATCTCTGCAATCCTGCTCATAGAGACAATTATTATCGGACTTGGTTCACTCGGCGTGGGTCTGCTTATCGGCATAGGACTTTCACAGCTTATGAGTACGCTTGTTGCAAACCTGTTTGAAGCCGATATGACTGAATATACATTCATGGTATCAAGTGAGGCAATTATAAAGACAGCTATATATTTCGGTATTATGTACCTTGTTGTAATGATTTTCAACAGTTTCATGATAAGCAAGTGTAAGCTGATAAACCTTTTGCAGTCGGGCAAGAAGTCTGAAAAACTCAAACTCAAAAATCCCGTACTCTGCGTAATCATATTTATAGTTTCTGTATGTGCATTGGGATATGCTTACTATGTAGCAGGCTGGAAAACCAACGACATGAGTACAAAAAAACTTGTTAAAATCATAGCCATAGGTGCAGTATCGACATTTCTTATATTCTGGTCTGTATCGGGAATGATGTTAAGGGTTGTAATGTCCATGAAAAAGAAGTATTACAAGGGACTTAACAGTTTCACTTTCCGACAGATAAGCAGTAAAGTCAATACAACAGTAGCGTCAATAAGTGTTATATGTCTTATGCTTTTCGTGACTATCTGTACATTGTCATCAGCATTTTCAATAAGAAACTCAATGAACGCAAACTTAAAGGAAATGTGTCCTGCTGACTTTGAATGGTGCTGGGCTGAATATCATAATCAGGAATTACAGTACACCGACATAATAGAAAAAACTCACGAATATGATGTAAATATTGAAGAAGATTTCAGCGAATCCGTTCATTTCCATGACTACGGAGACAAAAATTTTACTTTTGCTGATTCTCTTGGCAGTCATCTTGAGGAAATGAAAGCAAATTATATGTACCTTGATTATGACAAAACTGAAGATATTTTCAGATTAAGTGATTATAACGCACTTATGAGGCTTTACGGCAGAAAAGAAATAACTCTCAACGAAAACGAATTTATTTTAATGTGCGACTTTAAAAGCATGAAAGAAATAAGAGACGAAACCTTGAAAACAGATAAAGAAATAACAGTTTTCGGACATACTCTCACATCAAAGTATGACGAGTGTCAGGACGGCTTTATAGATATTTCGTCACAACATATAAATACCGGTGTTTATATTGTACCCGACAATGTTGTTGACGAAAACTACGCAAAGAAAGATTATTTTATAGGCAATTACAATGCCGGAACAAAAGAAGAAAAACAAGCCGTTGAAGACAAAATTATAGCCGAATACAAGAAATTTATCAACGCATGGGTTCCGACAGTGGAAAATCTCAATGTTGTATACACAGACGCAATGAATACAAGAATTGACATCTCGGAGGCTACTATAGGTCTTGGTGCAATGGCTACATTCATAGGACTGTATATCGGTTTAATCTTCCTTATTTCATGTGCTGCAATCCTCGCACTGAAACAGCTTTCAGACAGTGTTGACAGCATTTCAAGATATGAAATGTTACGCAAAATAGGTGCAGAAGAAAGCGACATATCAAAGTCTCTTTTCCGACAGACAGGTATATTTTTCCTCCTTCCGCTTCTTCTCGCCTGCGTACATTCAGTATTCGGCATGAAATTCTCAACATTTATACTTGAAGTTTTTGGTACTGAAAAACTTGCCGAATCAATAGGCTTTACTTCAATTATGATACTTCTGATTTACGGCGGTTACTTCCTGATAACATATCTTTGCAGTAAATCAATTATAAAAAGTCATAAATAAAAAATTTTCCCCGTACTTTCGGTATGGGGAATTTTTTCTTGATAAAATCAGATAAATATGGTAAAATGGTAGTATCAATATTTCAGGAGGAATTTTTACGGAAAACAAGAAAATTATTAAAAAACGTACACGTTATACCCCAGGAAAAGTCTACTATAAAACTATTCCGTATAAAACAACTGTTTTGGAGTACGAAAAGATAACAAACTACTGTATAGAAAAGAACATTTCAAAAAGCTGTTTCATGTCGGCGGCAGCTATGTATTTCATTGATAACAATACAGATATCGACGAAATATATACTTCTGATTCAGGTGAAAATGATGATTATAAATTATGAAAACTGCCGTTTGTGTCCGAGAAAATGCGGTGTAAACAGGTACATAAACAAAGGATTCTGCGGAACAGATTCAGAAATACTTTCTGCAATGGCTTCACTGCACCAGTGGGAAGAACCCTGCATATCCTACAGAAACGGTGCAGGAACAATATTTTTTTCGGGCTGTAACCTGCACTGCTGTTACTGTCAGAACAACAGGATAAGCAACGAACTTTTCGGAAAAAAATTAAGTATTGCAGAACTTTCAGACATATTTCTGTCATTACAGGACAAGGGAGCGGACAATATAGAACTTGTCACACCTACACATTTCGTACCGTCCATAATAAAATCACTCGACTGTATTAAACATAAGCTTGAAATACCCGTAATATACAACTCTGGCGGTTATGAACTCACCGAAACAATTGATTCTCTCAACGGATATATTGATATTTATATGCCTGATATAAAATATTTTTCGTCAGAAGTGTCCACACGCTATTCTAATGCACCCGACTACTTTGAATATGCGTCATCTGCCGTGCTTTCCATGATTAAACAAGTCGGTAAACCCATTTACAACGAACACGGAGGATTAATTAAAGGTGTTATTATACGTCATATGATTCTTCCGTCGAACCGTCATGACTCCATGAAAATAATGGACTGGATTGCGGAAAATATTCCTGACGTACTGGTCAGTATAATGAACCAGTATACACCTTTTGACTTCACAGACGAAAAATTCAGCGAAATAAAACGCCGTGTAACAAAAATGGAATACAACAGCGTAGTGAAATACGCCGTAAATCTCGGCATAAAAGGCTTTACCCAACAATCTTCATCTTCTTCGGAAAAGTATGTTCCGAATTTTGACCTTTCGGGACTGTAATATCAATGTCAAGGTTTACATAAAATATATAAAATCAATAAATAAACGGAGATTCAGAATGAAAAGAATAATAAGTGTGGTTTTAAGCGGATTTACAGCATTTTCAATTATGTATGGAAATTTTCACGGTGCTTCGGCTTTGGACAGCCTTTCCGAAACTATAGAATTTTACGACGGAAAAGCAGATGTAGAAATAAATGAAGAAATGTTCGGACAAAATTCAAACGGATATCACAGAAATATCGCCTTGCTTGCCTCCTCACTCAGCAGTGCAAGCTATAACGGTGACAAGGAAAACGGCTACTATATAAACCGTGCATATGAAAATCTCGGCTTTGATATCGAAAACGACGTGACACTTTTCAGTTATGAAGGTGCTGAAAACAATGCTTCATATGATACCGATTTAATAGACATTTACGGCGATTCGTTGTCTTTTTCGGTCGCCACAAGGGAAATAGGTGATACACGTCTGCTTGTAATAGCACTGCGTGGAACTAATTTGAACAGTACAAGCGATATTCTGAGTGATATTTCAATATTCGGTACAGATTTCTACAAGGACAGTTCTCCGACAGGCTTTGTAAATTTTTTCCGCAAGGTTTCTGTAGGTTTAAGTCTGTATCTCGAAGAACACCCCGAAATTACGGATTCTGCCGATAAAGGCAAACTTAAAATACTTATTACAGGTCACAGTCTCGGAGGTGCGGGAACTAATCTTCTCGGTACTTATTTCAATACACACGAGGACAACAATTACAGCGGTTTTGACGGAAATGAAGCTGTAAATACCATGTTCAGCGAAAAACTTGACATTCCGCAAGGTGATATTTTTGTGTACAGCTTTGCCTGTCCCAATGTATACTACGGCACCCCGACTGTTACAGACTGTGACAATATTATTAACATTGTCAATGAAAGCGACCTGATACCACAAGTTCCGAGCGGTCAGAAGTTCGGACAGTTCGTCTACTTTGACACAAACGAGGATAACGGTCTTTCTGCTCATTACGGACATAAATATGTCAGTGCAACAGACAAAGACATTCCCGACGGTGTAAGATATTACGGCGGTGCGGTTGATACTGTTATTACCGAAGATATCTTTTATCAGGATTCAACCAAGTATCACAGTAATATTGCAGAAATTGCCGTTGCAATCAGTTCTGCTTCATACAACGGCAGACGTGAAAGCGGTTACTATATAAACTCAGCCTACAGACAACTTGGTTTTACTTCCGACAATATCGAAACATACGGTTATCCGTCCGACGATTATTCATTTTCATTTGCTTCCCGAAAAGTCGGACAGACAACATTGCTCACCGTAACGCTAAAGGGCAACAGCGGAAAAAGTGATTTCTACAGTCAGATTAACAAAGATTTCAGTCAGCCGTTTATGAACAGCATGACAAATCCCGATTATTACGATTTCTACATAAGAGTAAAAAATTCTCTTGATGAGTATATTTCAAACCACAGTGAAATACTCAATTCCGCACAGGACGGTAAACTTAAAGTTCTTGTCAGCGGTCACAGTATAGGCGGTGCAGGTGCTTCACTTCTTGGTGCAGAACTCAACAGCAGTGATTCTATTCTGAAACTTTCCGAAAACGATGTATTTGTTTATACATTCGGCTGTCCGAACGTATATGATGCTTTGTCGGATAACAATTGTCAGAATATAATTAATATTGTAAACGAAAGTGATTTTGTTTCATTTATGCCGTTTGGTGCAAGGGACGGAAAAACAGTGGCATTTGATAACGGAACTTTCGGAATGAACTGCTTTGAACCGAAAATATACGTCGAAAACCTTTCAGAAATAACCGATAATTATGTAACCTACAGGCAAATAACAATAAATAATCCCTATGCGGATTTTGAAGTTTCAAAGTCAGACAAACCTGTTGAAAAGGAAAATCTGAAAATTCTGTCCGACGATGAACATACTTATATATTTATTCCGTCGGGTGATTATAAAATAAAGTTTTCGGGAAATACTGACGAAATTCTTGAACTGTCCGACAAAAATCAGAAAGACTTTGAAAAGTCCTACAGCAACGTTTCTCTTACAGACAGAAAAAACATTGAATATGATATTAAAAATAATAATATGTACGTTATGGACGAAAACAACAAGCCTGTTTTTGTGGTTCAGACAGATGGTACGGAAACTGAATACAAGAAAAAATCTGTCTTAAAGACTGAAACTCTTGTTATTGCAGGAGCTTGTGCATTGCTTGTGTCATCATCGTCTGCTATGTTGATTTTCCGAAAAAGAAAAAATAACAAAAAGGGAGATTAAATAATCTCCCCCTTTTTTTATACAGTCGCACCTTTCAGAAACAGAATTTTGTTGTCTTTAAGCTCAACCCTTATTGTTTCACCTTGTATGATTTCAGATTTTACTATCATTTTTGCAAGTTCATTTTCAACAAGTTCAGTAACACGTCTTTTTATCGGTCTCGCACCGTATTTGTCGGTTTCCTTAGCATCCGCAACGGCTTCTATTACTTTTGGTGAATAGCTTAATTCAATTCCCAGACCCTTGGCACGTATGCGCAGATTTTCAAGCGTTATACGGCTTATTTTTATTAAATCCTCCCTTACAAGCGGACGGAAAACAACAAGCTCGTCAATTCTGTTGATAAATTCCGGTGTGAAATGTTCCCTGAGTTTTGAAAGAACATATTCCTCCCCCGCAAGTTCACCGTTTTCCGTAAACCCTACCATTGACTTTCGGCTGAACTTATCAGCACCCACATTTGAAGTCATAATTATTATACAATTCCTGAAACTGACACGTCTCATTGTTGAATCGGTAAGAATACCGTCGTCAAGTATCTGCAACAGGACATTCAGAACCTCTATGTCAGCTTTTTCAATCTCATCAAACAAAAGCAGTGAATACGGATTACGGCGGACTCTTTCACATAAATTATTGGGGTGTTCATCATATCCCGCATATCCGGGAGGAGCCCCGATAAGTTTTGAAACAGAGTGTTTCTCCATATATTCAGACATATCAATCCTTATAAGATTATTTCCCGAGCTGAACATACAGTCCGCAAGTGCCTTGGCAAGTTCAGTCTTTCCGACACCTGTAGGTCCTGCAAAAAGAAATGAAGCTGTAGGACGGTTTCCGTCACGCAGTCCCGATTTTGCACGGCATATGGCGTTAGTAATCCTGTTTACCGCATATTCATGACCTATAACTCTTTCGGAAAGTCTTATTTTAAGAAAATTAAGCTCCTGTGCATCTCTCACTGTTATTTTATCAAGCGGTATTCCTGTTTTCATGGAAATCACTGATATAATGTCCTCTTTCAGCACACGAGGACGGGTATTTCCGTTTATTATTTTTCTTATTCCGCTTAACCTGCACTTTGCCGTATTCATATTTATATATTCGGTATCTTTTGTAAGAATCCCCGTACTGTATCTTATTTTTGCACAGGCACACGCTTCATCAAGTACGTCAATCGCCTTATCAGGCAGAAAACGCTCCGATATATAACGTACAGACATATTGACCGAAAGTGAAATTATCTCATCACTTATCTCCACACCGTGAAAAATTTCATAATTGTTTTTCAGACCGCTTATAATTTCGATACAGTTCTCTATTGCAGGTTCGTTGACACTTACAGGCTGGAAACGTCTTTCAAGTGCAGAATCCTTTTCAATCGTCTTGCGGTACTCCTCAAAAGTAGTCGCACCTATTATCTGAAGCTCACCACGTGCGAGCTGTGGTTTCATTATATTGGCTGCATCTATTGCACCCTCTGCCGCTCCTGCACCCACTATTGTATGAATCTCGTCAATAAATAAAATTATATTTCCTGCATTTGCAGCTTCGTCAAGACACGCCTTTACACGTTCCTCAAAGTCACCTCTGTATTTTGCACCCGAAAGAAGTGAAGTAAAATCAAGTGCAAAAATAAACTTGTTTTTCAGAGAGTCGGGAACAAGATTTCTCACAAAAAGTTCTGCCACTCCCTCAACAATAGCGGTCTTTCCTACACCCGCCTCCCCTATCAGACACGGATTATTTTTATTCCTTCTTGAAAGAACCTGCAACACTCTTTCAATTTCGTTCTGTCTGCCAATAAGTGGGTCGTTCTTTTTTATTACTGTTATGTCCGTGAGATTTTTTCCGTACCTGAAAAGATTCGGCAGACTTGATATTTTTGGTTTTACCGCCTCTAAAAGTTCCGTCTGAACCTCAGACGATTGAATTACATTAAGTCCTCCGCATATTCCCGTAAGATTTCCGCCCGTTTTCTTTATGACAGTACAGGCACTGCATGAAGATTCCCTGATAATTGCCGCAAGGATATGCTCGGGAGCTGCCTGACGTTTTTTGTCTGCAACCGCAATTTCGTAGGAATGTTCAAGAATTTTCTTGGTTGCCGTTGTAAAATACCGCTGATTCAGAATAGACGGCGTTCCCTGTCCCACAAGCTGTATAACCTCGTGTCTGAGATTATTATAGGTCACACCGTTTTCGGTCAGTATCTCAGCGGCAGCAGTTGAGCCGTCGTCTGCAATTGAAAGTAAAATATGCTCGCTTCCGATATAAGTATGACCAAATTCAGACGCTATGCAGACCGCATTTTCAATAATTCTTACCGCTTTTTTTGTAAACTTATCTGTATTTATCATTGTTACACCCTCCTGAAAAACACCTGATTATATTATGCCACTATTTTCATGCGATAACAGTCGAAAACTGCAATGCAGAAAAAAATTGTAACACTTTTTTTGCTATGGCATATTATGTACTATGAAGCGAAACAAAAACGCTTTAAATACATTCAACACAAGGAGTTGTTTTTTATGTGTAACTGTTTTGAAGGCAATAACTGCTGGTGCATCATTCTCTTAATCATCCTCTTCCTCGTTATCTGCGGTGGCTGCGGCAACAACAACAATGACTGTGGCTGTAACAACAACGGCTGCGGCTGTGGCTGCTGATTAAGCACCAACAAAAAAGGGTCACTTTAAAGTGGCCCTTTCTTTTATGCTATGTCTGTAAAATCAACTATTTTATTTCGTCTGTTTGTAAGAATCGGCTGTGCAGTTCCTTCAACACTTTCTGCTGTTACAGTAACTTTTGCTATACTGCCGTCTGACGGAACAGAATACATAGTTTTCATAAGAACTGCCTCAATTATCGAACGCAGACCTCTTGCACCTGTTTTCTGGGATATTGCTTTCTTGGCAATCGAAATAAGTGCGTCCTGCTCAATTTCAAGCTCAATGTCATCATACTCAAAAAGCTTTCTGTACTGCTTTACAAGAGCATTTTTAGGCTCTGTAAGTATTCTTACAAGTGAATTTTCGTCAAGTTCCTCGAGAACAGATATAACGGGAAGTCGTCCGATAAATTCAGGAACCATACCGAATTTTACGAGGTCTTTCGGTACAACCTTTTTAAATATATTGTCTTTTTCCTCAACGTGTGACTTTATTTCTCCGCCGAAACCGATTGACGACTTTCCTATTCGTCTCTGAATCTGTTTTTCAAGACCGTCAAACGCACCACCACAAATAAAGAGAATATTTTTTGTATTAATCTGTAATACTTCCTGATTAGGATGTTTTCTTCCGCCCTGCGGGGGAACATTTGAAACAGTACCTTCAATAATTTTAAGAAGTGCCTGCTGAACACCCTCACCGCTTACATCACGTGTAAGGGAAGTATTTTCAGACTTTCTTGCGATTTTATCGATTTCGTCAATATATATAATACCCTTTTCAGCCGCTTTTATATCGTAATCGGCAGCCTGAATAAGCCTGAGCAGAACGTTTTCAACGTCGTCACCTACATATCCTGCTTCTGTAATGGTAGTAGCGTCAGCAATTGCAAACGGAACATTAAGAAGCTTTGCAAGGGTCTGTGCGAGAAAAGTCTTTCCGACACCTGTAGGACCAAGAAGAAGAACATTACTTTTTTGAAGTTCAACATCATCGGTTTTGTTTTCTTCCTGTTCATTCTGGCTCATAATACGCTTATAATGATTATACACAGCAACAGCAAGCGAAATTTTAGCGTCGTCCTGACCTATAACATATTCGTCAAGAAATTTCTTGATTTCAACTGGTTTCAGGAGTTTGATTTCAGATGAAGCGGATTCATTGTCAGATTTTGCGGCTTTTCGGTTAGCTTTGGCAAGTCCAGGACCATAAAGCATTTCATAGCAGTAACAAACACATTCATCGCAGATATTGGCAAGACCTGCCGACATCATAGTCTGAACCCTGTTTTCTCCCTTGCCGCAGAAACTGCATGATTTGAAATTTTCAGCCATTTACACAACCTACCTTTTTTCGATAACCTTATCAATAAGACCGTATTCCATAGCTTCATTAGCGTACATATAATTATCACGTTCAGTATCAATCTGAATCTGTTCAATAGGCTTACCTGTATTTGCGGCAAGAATTTCATTCATTTTCTGACGTGTTCTTACAAGATGGTCTGAATGAATCTTTATGTCTGTACACTGTCCTGAAAGTCCGCCTGAGATAAGTGGCTGATGAATCAGAATCTCACTGTTTGGAAGCGAAAATCTCTTGCCCTTCGCACCTGACGAAAGCAGAAACGCTCCCATTGAGGCAGCCATACCTATACAGATAGTTGAAACATCACACTTGATATAATTCATGGTGTCATAAATCGCCATTCCCGCAGTAATTGAACCGCCAGGACTGTTGATATAAAGTGAAATATCCTTTTCACTGTCCTGCCCTTCGAGATATAAAAGCTGTGAAACTACAAGACTTGCCGTAGCGTCATTAACCTGGTCTGAAAGCATAATAATTCTGTCATTGAGGAGACGTGAGAAAATATCATAAGACCTTTCTCCACGGCTTGTCTGTTCAACGACATAAGGTACTAAACTGCTCATTATTCATCGCCCTTTCTACAAAACGTTGTTGTCCCACATTAATCAGGCGGGACAACATTTATATATTTTTTTACAATAAACGGCTTACACCGAATTATTCAGCGTTTTCCTCAGCAGGAGCATCTTCTTCAACAGCTGTTTCTTTGATAAGGTCAACTGCCTTCTGAACCTTGAGGTCCATTACATACTCATTGAGAGGAATAAACTTCTTGATAGTTTCAACGTCAACGTTGTTTGCTGCTGCAATGTCAACAAGACCTGCATTAATTTCATCTTCAGAAACTTCAAAGTTTTCAATTTCAGTAATCTTTTCAAGTGCGAGTCTGAGCTTTACTTCATTTACAGCTCTGTCTCTGTAAGACTCTCTGAAGTCGTCCATATTCATACCTGTATACTGGAAATAAAGCTTGATGTCCATACCCTGCTGAGCGAGCTGCTGTTCAAAAGTACGTACAATAGCATCAATTCTCTGCTCAAACATACAGTTCGGGATAGGAGAATCAACTTTTTCAATAAGAGAATTCATAAGTGAATTTTCAAATTCTGAATCAGCCTGACTCTTTGCAGTATCTTCAAGCTTTGCTCTGATGTCTGCTCTGTACTCGTCCACTGTATCAAACTCTGTAGCATCTTTGATAAGGTCATCATTGATTTCAGGGAGTTCCTCAAAGCTGATAGCCTTGATTTTTGTCTTGAATACAGCGTCCTTGCCTGCATATTCAGTCATCTGATAATCTTCGGGGAATGTAACGTTTACATCAAATTCTTCACCGATGCTGTGACCAACAATCTGGTCCTCAAAACCGGGAATAAACTGACCGCTTCCGAGTACAAGCGGGTGGTCCTCACCTTTACCGCCTTCAAAAGCCTCGTCACCGAAGAAGCCTTCAAAATCAATAGTAACTTCGTCGTTAAGCTGAGCAGCTCTGTCGTCAACTGAAACTATACGGGCATTCTTCTTTCTAATCATCTGAATCTGCTTGTCTATATCTTCGTCTGTAATTTCCTTTACAGCCTTTGAAGCTTTCATACCCTTATAACCTGAAATTTCGATTTCAGGCTTTGTGATGCATACTGCCTTGAGTTCAACGCCTGTTTCCTTTTCGATGGAAGTAACTTCAACGGAAGGTCTGTCAACGAGAACAAGACCAAGACCTGTTACGGCACTGTCGATTTCAGGACCGATAAGTGCATTTATAGCACCCTCATAGAAAGCACCCTCACCGAATTCTCTTTCGGCAAGCTTACGTGAAACGTGACCCTTTCTGAATCCCTTAATCTGAATATTCTTCTTCTGACGCTGATATTCTCTCTCAACGGCATTTTCAAATTTTTCGGCATCAATGCTGATAACCAGTTCAGTAGTGTTTACATCTGTTTTGTTTGATGATTTTAAACTCATGATTTGTATATCCTCCATTATTTATATAACATACTTGGTATATTATACCACAATTCAAAAAATTTTTCTACTGATTTTCAACAGTTCTGCATTTTTTACAAATCACATCACTTTTTCAGGCACAAACTGTAAATAATCACCTGAAACAAGATGAAAATTCACACCGTCATATGTATTTTTTATACATAGTTCATGTGCGGAACGACCGTGAACATGACCGTAATAACAATCTTTTATATTGTAACGGTAAAGAATTTCAAGTATGTCATAGTTGAAATTTGTTGCGAAAATGGGTGGATAGTGCATAAATACAACGGGTTCGAGATTTTCACTGAGAGCAGATTTTATTGAAGTTTCAAGACGCTGTACTTCACGTTTAAGTACCTTTTCGTCCTGTGTTTCACCGGGCATATTCACCCAGCCTCTTGTACCACATATCCCGTAATTCCCATAACGAAAGTGGTTGTTATGCAGAATTTTAATACTTCTGCAACCCTCCGCTGTAAGAAAATCCTCCATTTTCTTTTTAGTAGACCACCAGTAGTCGTGGTTTCCTTTGATTATAATTTTTTCACCTGTAAGATTTTCAATAAAATGAAAATCGGGTGATGAATCCTGTAGTGACATTCCCCATGAAATATCGCCGGGAAGTACTACAGTATCGTCGTTTTTTATAAGTTCAAGCCAGTTTTTACGAATAAGTTCCTGATAGTTTTTCCAGCCGCTGAAAATACTCATGGTCTTTTCGGGATTTCCCTGACACAAGTGCAAATCAGCTATAACAAACAGGCTCATCAGATACCGAGAGTTTCCAGAACATATTTTTTCTGTTCTGCCTTGTCGATAACATCATTGAATCTTTCAGGTTTGTTTCTGAGGTCAGCAAGAGCAGACGGAACAGGCATCTTTGAAAGTTCTGCAAGCTTGTCAATCATGTCATATTCGTCAAGAGCGGACTTTGAATCCTGTACGGCTTCAAGAACTGCCGCACTGAACTTGTACGGACTTGCAGTAGACGCAATAACAGTCTTTGTTGTATCGCCTGTAGCCTTCTTGTAATCCTCATATACCTTGACTGCAACAGCTGTATGAGTATCACAGGTATAGGAATATTTCTCATATATTTCGTGAATAGTATTCTTTGTCTGAACGTCGTCGCAACAGCTGGCAAAAAATTCTTCACTGATTTTAGCCTTGATATCGTCACTTACTTCATATCTGCCCTCAGTTGAAAGCTTGCCGAACCATTCTTTTATAATAGAATCGTTTCTGTCTGTAAGGAGATAGAGAAGTCTTTCGAGATTACTTGAAATGAGAATATCCATAGACGGTGAAACAGTAGCATAAAACTTTCTGTTTCTGTCGTAAACGCCTGTATTTATGAAATCAGTAAGAACGTTGTTTATATTTGACGCACAGATAAGCTTGTTTACAGGCACACCCATATGCTTTGCATAGTAAGCGGCAAGAATGTTACCGAAATTACCTGTAGGAACAACAATATTAATCTTCTCACCTGCTTCTATTTCACCGTCCTTTACGAGTTCGGCGTAAGAAGAAACATAGTAGACAATCTGCGGAACAAGGCTGCCCCAGTTGATAGAGTTTGCACTGGAGAACATCATTCCCTTGTCGTCGAGCTGTTTTTTTACGTCATCGTCCGTAAAGATAGCCTTTACACCGTTCTGACAGTCGTCAAAATTACCCTTTAATGCACATACTCCGACATTTGAGCCTTCCTGAGTTTTCATCTGACGTTTCTGCATCGGACTAACGCCGTCCTCGGGATAGAATACCATTATAGAAGTACCCTCAACGTCCTTGAATCCCTCAAGAGCGGCTTTTCCAGTATCGCCTGAAGTTGCAACGAGAATCACAATTTTTTTGTCAAGATTGATTTTTTTTGCGGAAGTCGTCAGAAAATAAGGCAGAATCTGTAAAGCCATATCCTTGAAAGCACACGTAGGACCGTGCCAGAGTTCAAGCATATAGGTGCCGTCAAAAAGATGAGCGATTTCCGCAATGCTTTCAGTTTCAAAATTCTTTGTACTGTAAGCATTATCCGTACAGTAATGAATTTCCGCATCTGTAAAGTCGGTAAGATACTTTGAAAAGACAAATGCAGCTCTATCGGCATAACTCATATCGCCGACGGCTTTTATTTCATCAAGCGAAAGTGTCGGAATACTTTCAGGAACGAAAAGACCTCCGTCCACAGAAATTCCCTGAGTAATAGCCTCAGCACTGCTTACTTTTACAGTACTGTTTCTTGTGCTGTTGTAAAACATATTATCACCCTTCAGAAAATGAAATTGTAGCCTGTTGTATCATAGGCATTAAAAATATAATCAATGCTGTTCACCTTTCCGTCATCAATAATGACCTGTGCAACGTCGAATCTCGGTTGCAGTGTACTTGGATTCTTACAGCAATAATCAGCAGCGGTCCTGATTATAAGACCTTTTTTACGTCTGTTCACTGCCTCAAAGCCTGTCACAAGGCTGTCGGGCTTTCTTGACTTGACCTCAACAAACGCAATATATTCACCGTTTTCGGCGATTATGTCGATTTCTCCGCCCCTTATCCTGTAATTACGGACAACAATCCTGTAGCCGAGTTCTTCAAGATAGGCACATACTTTTTCCTCGCCGAGTTTTCCCGTTTCACTCGCTTTCATGATTAAGCTTTTTAAGGAAAGTTATGCGGTGAACGTCGGATATACCGTATTTTTCAAGCATTTCGTAATGTAGTTTAGTACCGTAACCCTTGTGCTTTTCAAAACAGTATTCGGGATATTTTTCAGAAAGTTCTTTCATATATCGGTCACGGGCAACTTTTGCAAGCACAGAAGCCGCAGAAATCGAGGCAGAAGTAGCGTCACCCTTTATGACAAAACGGCTTTCACATTCAAGCTCAGGCGTTTTGTTACCGTCAATGAGGGCAAGGTCAGGTTTTACACCAAGTCCCTCAACCGCTCTTTTCATTGCCAGCATAGTCGCCTTTAAAATATTAAGGCTGTCTATTTCGGAAACGGAAGCGGTCGCTATACAATAAGCGTCTGCCTTTTCAATAATTTCGTCATAAAGCTTTTCACGGCGTTTTTCAGAAATTTTCTTGCTGTCATTGAGGTAATCTATCAGTACACCGTCACTAAGTATAACGGCTGCTGTATAGACATCTCCTGCCAAAGGCCCTCGCCCTGCTTCATCCACACCGCATATAACGGGAAAGTCCTTTCTGAGTGTACTGTCATAATCAAACAGTTCCTTATGGAGAATTATTCTTGACACAATAAACCCTCCTTTGAAATATCATATTAATTGAATAAATCAGGTATCGGGCTCGAAACTTCAACAACAGAACCGTTGTTCATAAGTTCTTCCTTGTTTTCTTCTATTCTCTGATTTACTTCTTCAACGGTTTCACCTGTAATTGTAGCAACGTCCGCACTGGTAAAATATTCATGTTCGTTGAACTTATTCGACAACGCCAGACGAAGTCCTATAACAGCGGATTCCTCACTTATTCCAAATTCAACACCACTGTTATATATACTTATACATTCCATAAGTGTAACACCGTACTTTGAATATCTCTGTGCGATTTCTTCAAGTTTCTTTCTTGTTTCATCCTTCATCTTTCTTCACCTCCGACAATTCCAGTGTAATACGTCCTAATTTTGCACTTCTGAACTCGTCAATTACCGTTATTGCGGCTCTTTCGGTGTTGATTTCTCCACCCGAAATCATCATACCACGCTTTTTACCGATTTTTTCAAGCAAATCAAGTCCGCTCTCGTCGTCGGTATAATCTATTTTGTAGCGTTCTTTAAGCGACTGCGGATAATTTTCCTTGAGGAACACAAGCAGTTTCATTGCAAGAGTTTCAATGTCAAGAATATCGTCACTTACCGCACCGGTAAAGGCAAGTTTAATAGCAACATTCTGGTCTTCAAATTTAGGCCAGAGTACTCCCGGCATATCAAGCAGTTCAACATTATTATCAAGCTTAACCCACTGCTTTGTACGTGTAACACCTGGTCTGTCCTCGACTTTCGCCCTCTTTGAACCTGCAAGGCGGTTTATAAGCGACGATTTGCCAACGTTGGGAATACCTACAATCATAAGCCTTACAGCCGCACCT
>CAMWGS010000011.1 GCA_947173865.1 uncultured Ruminococcus sp. | reverse complement strand
CGATGTCTACGTCGCCGTCAACGTCAGCATCGCCCCATAATGTTACCTTGAGTTCCCCACTAGGATTTGTCGGGGAATCACCGGTGTCCTTAGCCTTAGCAGCTTCGTCATACATGAATGAAGACATCCAAACGAGCGGAGCATTCCAGTTAATTGTAACTTCGTTTACAGACCAAGCTTCTGCGTTATCAACGTAGCACTTCTGGTTAGCAAGACCGCCTCTCTGATAGCCGAGACCGCCAATATACGGGTCCTGCATACCTGCACCAGGACCACCTGAAAGAACGCCTGAAGGAGCCATCGGGAATGTCGGGTCTACGCCGTTAGCCCAGAATCTGTGGTGAGGCCACTTCATAGTTGAACCGCTTTCAACGTCACCATAACCTGATACGTAAGAGAAGTCAAGACCATTACGTCCGTAGATGTAGTCAAGAGCTTCAGCAGCACCGTTCATGTACTTAACTGAATTTGTAGCATCGTAAGCATAAGCCATTACCATAGCATTATTGATAACGAATGAGTTTGAACCCCACTCATAACCTGTAACCTTGATACCAGCTCCGATATTTACGCCGTCCTCAAAAGTAGCTTCTCTGTAAGGAATACCCATCCTCTGATTTGCCATTTCTTCCATATACTCGTCAGCAGCAGCAGTAATTGAAGCTTCAATCTTAGCCTTATCGTCTGCCTTTACCTTATCGCTGAGGTAGAGTGAAAGTGTTCCGAGACCTGAAGTACAGCCCCAGTTGAATGAGCTGAATGAACCGTTGTTCTCACCACCGCCGAGGTTTGTTGTAAGGCTGAATGCCTTATCCTTACCTGTTGTATCGTTCGGATTGGAGTAAGAGCTGAGGTCATTATAATATGTTTCGTCGCCTGTTGTAGCATAAAGTTCGCAAGCTGCCCAGTACTTATCATCTTCTACGTAAGTATCACCGTAAGCACCACCACCGATAGCCTGGTCAAGAGGACCGTAGAGTGATGTCGGGTTAGTATTTTCAGACGAACCTGGATAAGCATAGTATGCCTTATTAGCTGCATCATAAGCCTTCTTAGCAGCAGCAAGACAATCAGCAGCAAATGCATCGTCATAACCTTCCCAGAGACGTGCAGCCTGAGCAGCAGTAGCAGCGAGGTTATAAGAAGCAGCAAACGTCGGAGGCTTTACAATACGTGTACAGCTTTCAAAACCTTCATAGAGCCATGAGTGGATAGCAAGACCAGTCCACTTGTGGTCATGAAGCTTGTGGTAAACCATACCTTCATACTTGCCCCAGTACGGGTCTTTGCTGTCAACCATCATCTTGAGCATCCACTCGAGTTCTACTCTTGCTTCGTCAAGGATATCAGGGTTTTTATCAGTGTTTTCAGGAATAGCAATTGTTCCGTCTGTCCACTTAGCATCATTTTCGTTCTTCTTTGAAATTTCATAAGCGTTCTGGAGTGTCCATACAGAAATACCACCGTTTACAACGTATTTACCGTGGTCACCTGCATCATACCAACCGCCTGTACCATCAATCTGATATTTTGTATCGCCATTGAATTCAGAATCATATGACTTAACCCATTCAGACTGAACATAAGCCTTATCAGGAGAATGACCGTATTCAGAGTGTGAAAGTGTAGATTTATCACCTGATGTGATATAATTAGCATCAATCGAAACACCTGAACGGTTCTGATAGTAATAGTTAAGAGAATCCTTGATAAGCTGATCATCATAGATATTCTCGTCGATGCGGAATGAATGGCTTTCGTTCATTGTATACTTCTGACCGGTTACCCAGTTTTCCCATACAACGCTATCACCCTCAATTGTTGTATCGTATGCACCTTCTCTGAGACCTGAACGTGTTCCGGAGATACCTGTTGTATCATGAACAATAATCTTATAAACACCAGGGTCTGCAAACTTGGAGAAATCAATGATATGTACGTTAGCACCTGTATCCTTATATCTTGTTACTGTCTTACCGCCAACTGTAACATCAACAGTTGCACCTGTACCTGAATCAGGGTCAGGACCGATGTTTGAAGTTGTACCTGAGTAAACAACAGCACCTGAAGAAGCGTCAACAATATCATATGCAAGAGGTTCGGAAGCGTCTGTTACATAAGAAGCCTTCTTGTTGAGATTCGGATAATAACCAATCTGATTAAGACGAACGTTTGTCTTAGGTCTGATTACACCGAATTCATTTGACTTGTCAAAGTCATTAACATCACTTGTTGTATCTTCAAGTGTGAGATTATCAAATTTAAGTGTTGTGTTATTGGGGAAACAGTCAACAGGCTGATGAGTACCCTGACCACCGTAGTGGAAAGCCCACTCAGCAACTTCGATTGTCTGAGCTGCTGTAAATGTAGCATCAAATGAGTTTTTACCTTCCTGAATTGTAACGCAGTCCCATTTCTGGTCAAAGTCTCCTGTTGCTTCCTTGTGGTCCCATTTATCGCCGGACTGGAAGAATACAGCAGAACCATTTGTATTATTGTGCCATGCTTCAATATTACCACTGTAGTCACCGATTTTTGTATACATCTGACCAGCTGTTGAAGCTTCTACTTCCCAGTGAACCTTATATGTGTGACCCTGTTCAATCTTGAGTCCTCTGTGACGGAGCTGAAGGTCCCATCTTGATTCCGGACCATCGTTGTTTACAATTTCAACGTTGTAAGTACCGTCTGAAATGTTAAAGTTCTGCTTAGCGGGGTTAGTTTCGCAAGTATGCCACGGAAGACCAACGCCTTCATCGAAGGTTGACTGTCCGAGCTGGTCACCTGCCAATGCTCCCATAGGAGCGAGTACAGCTGTAGCTGCTGAAGCTGCCATAGCTGCTGCCATAAGTCCGCCGGCAATTTTTTTACCAAATGTCTTATGCATTATAGTGCCCTCCCTGAAAAATATAAATTTAATTATAACGCAGTGCCAGTGCAAACACTACGATTATACCAAAAATAATGGTAAGCGGTTGTCCTGAAACAGACTTGCACCAAACCTTTTTACTTACCAATCTTATTATATTATATCCTGAAAAAAAAGTAAATAGCTTTTTTAAATTTCGTTTATTCTCCTAATGACACGATACTTTTTTTGTGCATTTCATACAAGCCGTAAAAAAAGAAAAAGGGAGACCAGCTCCCTTTTGAATATATATTGTTAATAAGTTGCAATTTATATCTTATTGCAGTTTTTCAAGTTCTTCTGATGTCATAGGAAAGTCAGAAAGCGTTATAGTTCTTGACTCAACATACTGAATAGCAAGAGCATCTGAATTGGTAATGCCATTACCGTTGTCAATAACATCTGCATTGATTTTACCCTGTGGTGTAAGCGTATATTTATCGGGGTTTGCAATTGACTGCATTATTAATACTGCATCATTTATATTGACTTTACCGCTTTCATCAGCATCACCAAATAAAGTTTTATCGCTGCCTGACGGATTGGTTGTATCGGGTTGGGTAGGCTTTGTAGGCTCTGTAACTTCGGGTTTAGTACCGTCGGGTTCAGTACCCCAGACAAGAACATCATCAACATACATTGTGATGTGGTCGTTGAGTGCGGCTTTATATTTCAGCTCATTCGGAGCATCTTCAACGCCTTCATAAGACCAGTCATTTGTCGGGTCCCAAGCACCTTTGGTAGGCTTGCCGTCAACGGCATCGGGAATTGATATTCTGAACTGAACTTCGTCTCTGTGTTCACTCTGACCTGTAGGCATAATAGCTCTGCCGTCCTCAAATACGATTTCGGCATAATAAGTATTGCCTAATGGGTCACCATCATATTTTATTGGCTTACCTGTAGTTGTAGCGTGTCCCTGCTTTCCTTCCTGATACTGCTGTGAACCGATTTTTACAGTAATATCATCGACAGATAAACCTGCTTCAAGAACTTCCGAAACATCGAAATAATATCTGTACTTGATATTTTTTGCTACTCTTGCCGGCCATGCGGTATGATTCATTGCCCACGCCTTGATTTCTGTATAACTGTTGCCCGAGCCGTTGAGAGATGCTGCAATTTTCCATTCTGCCCATTTCGGAGTTTCGGGCTGTGGGAAATCGGCAAGTTTTTCTCCGCCGTAATCATCAAGTAATGCACACAGTGCGGCAGTATATCCGGCATTATAGTCAATAGCCACTTCTGTATTGACATATGAGCCGTTATCGTCCTTGAAAGTTCCGTCCGGATTAGGTCCTCCCTCCAGAGCACCGTAAAGAACGTGTGCATATTCTCTCTGCCAGCCGTCATCGGTTTCGGGTTCGGGCGTACCGAGTTCATTCCAGTGGTCATCATGTATACCCGAAGCACCTCTATGGTGGATATTCACGGGGTTCTTTTCTCCCATTCCGACAACATAGCAAAGTCCAAGGTCATTATCACCAAAAGCATAATCCATCATTTTCTTTGCCCATGTATTATACTTTTCAGAAAGCTGTGCATTGTCCTTGAAAATAGTGTCACAGGAAAGCTTTGCAAGCCAAGCCGCATTTTCCGCATATCTGAGAGTTCCCCAGCCTGCACCATCAACGACAGTCATGCCGTCAGGAGTCCAGCCACCTACAGGCTTTTTGCCGTTGTAGCCACCAATCATATAATCAATATGATGTGAAACATGGTCAATCCACTCCTGCTTGCCGGTATTTATAGCATAAAGAAGTGCCGCAGCCTGTGTTGTATCGTCCCAGCAGAAGCCCCATGTATACTTCTTATCTGTAGACTGGCTTTCCTTAGGAAACAGCGGAATATATTCCTTTTCACACTTGTCAAGATACGACTGGTCGCCTGTTGCCATATACATCCAGTTAGCCGCATACATAAGTTCATCAATGAAATTGTCTGTACCCTGATTATTTATTGTATTGTAATATTTTCCCTGAATACCTTGATCCTTATTTGCATCTGCACCGTTTTCAGCCCATACATCATTTGCGAGTTTAAAAAGACTTTCAGCGTGTTCGAGATAACTTTTGGCAGCCTCTGGGTCTTCGTCCTTGAACACAATATATCCGCCTGCCATAGCTGCTGCCATTTCTGCTATTGTAGTACAGTTTGTTATGGTATCATAAGGTCTTTCCTCTGTATCGTTCTTGAGATTGAATTTTCTCATGTACACTTCGGGACTTCCATACCATACATGGTCAAATCCGTCTTCACCGATAGTACCGATAACCTTGTCACCCAAATCACATGCGGCAACGTAGTCAAGTCCCCACTTGAGATTTTTCAGATACAGGTCATATAAACCTGCTTTCTTGACTGCGTCTTTATATTCAATAAGACCCCATGAAAGAACAGACGCAGTATAGGCATTTGTAAGGGTGAATTTCAGGTGGTCACCTGCATCGAACCAACCGCCGTCAATAATATCCGACGGTGTTCCGTCCTCTTTTACCATGGAATCAGCACGCCATGAAACAGAGTTCCATTCAGGAAGAATACCTGCCTGCTGAACTTCATAGAAAAACATTGACTTCTGGAGTGCTTCCGCATAGTTTACTTCTATATCTGCGGCATTTGCGTTAATGTTTACGGCAGTATTTGCAGGCATATAAGCTGCCATTCCTGCTGAAAGTGCAAGAGCAGAAACCGCCGCAGTAATTTTCTTGAAAATCATAAATATTAACCCCTCTCCGTTAATTAGTATAATTTTAATATACAATATTTATTCGATTTTGTCAATAAAGAATTGCAAAATTTATAAAATTCTTTGTTCATACGGAACTTTACTCAAAAGACCATTCGTGAATCAATTCTTTATTTATTTTCAAAATTGCAGAACGCAGTACACCTGACTTTTTCAGTTTTTCAAATATACGATAATATCCGTCAATAATTTCCTGTCTGTCGTCGGATTCAATGCTTTCACACGGACAATTCACATCTGCAAATACATATCCCCTGTACTCCTGCCATTCTGACTTTTTTTCATTCCATTCAGCGTGCAGAAAACCTTTCCAGTTTTCATTGTCCACTGATTTCAGAACACCGTTATTATTGTGGTTTTCAGGAGTGAAACAGAATAATTCATTTTCACTTTCAACATAAAGCCGTCCGCATTGCGAACACTGATAAACAGTCTTTGTCATATAGCTGAGTTTACATAAAAAATCACACATCAAACTATTCTTGTCGTGATTATCTGATTTTATTATTTCCTCTACCCTGTCAAAAAAATCGCTTTCATCTTGGTCAGCCATGATACTACCCTTGTAACTCAAAAAATCCGAACTGTCATGTATTATATAACCGCAATGACATCTTATCCAGCTCATAAATTGCTAACCTTCTTTAATAATGTCAAGAGTAAATTCGTCGTATTGTCCGCCATAGAATTTATCAATAACTTTGACGAAAACTTCTGCTAATTGGTCAGCGATATGAAACAGCGTCATACATGACCTTACTTTCATTGCGTCTGTATGTCCCAGTATTTCAACCGCCGAACAGTCATTATCAAGAAGTGCTTCCGAAATTTCAACAAGTCTTTCACAAAGTAAAGGGTGTGAAATATATTCCCTTGCTTCCTCAAAGTCCTTTATTCCATAATACTTAGCCGTACTGCTTCTGCCGAGTTCCGCAAGCTGTGGAAATATATACCAAATCCAGTGGGAACTTTTTCTTCCGTTTTTAATTTCGGAAAGTGCCTGAGTATAATGTACTTCCTGAGCCTTTAAAAATCTTTCCATATACCCTTCCTACTAAAACAAAAAGGGACTGCAAGAATTTACAGTCCCCCTTAATTACTGAAAAAATTATAATTATTCAGCGTCGTCAGCGTTGTCCTCAAGTAAAGCTCTGATAGAAATGCTGATTCTCTTTGCATCTGCATCAATGTCAATAATCTTAACATCAACTTCGTCGCCTTCAGAAAGAACGTCTTTAACGTTCTCAACCTTTCTGTCAGCAATCTGAGAAATGTGGATAAGACCGTCAACACCGTCAATAATCTGAGCGAATGCACCGAAAGAAGTAGTAGAAACGATAGTAGCCTTAACTACGTCGCCAACCTGATAGTTGTTCATAAAGATTTCCCAGGGATTGTCTTCTGCCTTCTTGTAACCGAGTGAAATTCTGTTGCTTTCCTTGTCGAGTTCCTTGATGTAAACTTCAAGAGTATCACCGACACTTACAACTTCACTCGGGTGCTTGAGTCTCTTCCATGAGAGTTCGGAAATATGAACCATTCCGTCGATTCCGCCGAGGTCAACGAATGCACCGAAGCTTGTGAGAGACTTAATCTTTCCTGTGAAAGTATCGCCTACAGCAGCTGTTTCCCAGAACTTAGCCTTAGCTTCTTCCTTACGTGCATTCTGTACGGCTCTGATTGAACCTACAGCTCTCTTTCTGCCCTCAGTAACTTCAATAATCATGAATTCAACTTTCTTCTTGAGAAGCTGTTCAAGTTCTGCTCCTCTCGGGAGACCTGTCTGTGAAGCGGGGATAAATACTCTTACACCGAGAACATTGAGTGTAACACCCTTGTTTACAACGTGCTGGATAACACCTTCAAGAATTGTTCCCTCTTCCTTAGCCTTAACGATAGTTTCGTAACCTGCCTGCTCGTCAACCTTTCTCTTGGAAAGAGCAGCAGTGCCTTCAGCGTCATTCACCTTAATTACAACAAGTTCGATTTCGTCGCCAACGCTTACGATGTCTTCGGGCTTCTTTGAAGCGTCATCTGTAAGGTCATCAAGAGCAACATAGCCTGTATGCTTTGTACCGAGGTCAACAATAGCCTCTGTATTGTTTACAGCAACAACTGTGCCTTTAACTTTTTCTCCTGTATGTATTTTCTTGAATGACTGGTCGAGTAATTCCTCGAAATTCTCCTCTTCCTGAATCATTTCCTTTTCAATCTCTGCCATTTTGGTTTGTACCTCCTTAATTATATAAGCCGGAGTGGACGCTCCGGCAGTAATGCCGATGTTTTCAGCACTGGGCAGCTTTAAAGTACGAAGTTCTTCCGAATTTTCTATATGATACGTTTTGCAGTAGCGGCTGCACACTTCATAGAGTTTGACAGTATTGGAACTATGCCGTCCGCCTACAACGAGCATAATGTCAGACCTCTGAGCAAGCTCACGTGCATCTGTCTGTCTTGCGTCTGTGGCATTGCATATAGTATCGAATATAACGATATCGGGTGCGTTCTCCGGAATCTCCTTTAAACACTTTTCCCATACTAATATATTATACGTCGTTTGGGCAACAAAAGCAAGAGTTTTTTTGAAATTTTTTTCACGATTTTGAAAAAAGTCTTTTAGCTCAAAATTATCCTTAAAAACGAGGCAATTTTCGTCACAATGACCAACGATTCCCTGCACTTCGGGGTGACTTGCATCACCTGCTATAAGAATAAAACAGCCTTCCTTTGTTTTTCGGTCAACAATCTTATGAATCTTTGAGACAAAAGGACAGGTAGCGTCAAGCATTCTGTTGCCTTTCGTCCTGATTTGTTCATATATTTCCCTGCCCACGCCGTGAGAACGTATAACAACGGTTTCATCGGGTTCAAGTTCGTCAACGGACTCAACAATTCTTGCACCACGTTCCGACATATCATTCACAACGTCCTGATTATGTATAATCGGTCCGAGTGTTGCGACTTTCGTACCCTTTTCAAGTTCATTATACACCATCTGAACTGCTCTGTCAACTCCGAAACAAAAACCGGCGGATTCTGCAACAGTAATATTACTCATTGTTACTGTCCTCCGATTCGCCCTCAACAAGAGCCTTTATGTCAGCCATATAACGATTTTTAAGCCTTACAATCTGACGAGGATTAGGTTCGTCGCATATTTCGCAGTATTCTGTGGGATTTATCGGCTTACCGTAAATAACGGTTACTTTTGTACGGAATTTCAGTTTTTCACCGAATACAACACCCACAGGAATTATCTGTTTACCCGAACGTGCCGAAATTAGTGCCGCCCCCGAATGACCTTTATGTACTTTACCGTCTTTTGAGCGAGTACCTTCGGGAAAAATCATAAGACTTCTGCCACTGTCAAGAGCCTCGACAGCCATATCAATAACCCCTGTGTCGCCCTTGCCTCTTGAAACAGGAAACGCTCCGAGTGAACGTATAAGTCCACCGAAAAACTTGTTTTTGAAAAGTTCTTCCTTAGCCATGAAAGCGTGTTGTCCCGGAACTGCACAGCCCACAAGCGGAGGGTCTGCGTTGGTACGGTGATTGGAGGCATATATAACAGCGGTGTCTTCGGGAATATTTTCCCTGCCCTCAAAATGCAGACTGAAAGTTATTGTCATGGCGACCCTTACAAGAAACTTCGCAACAGCATAAAACATAGATATCACCTTCCTGTCTTTTCGGTTATTATTCTTATAATTTCGTCTGCTGACTGTTCAAGAGTAAGATTTGTAGTATCAACAAGAACAGCGTCGTCTGCCCGTTTAAGAGGTGCTACGGGACGATTCATGTCATTGTGGTCACGTTCAATAATGTCGCTCAAAATTTCCTCATAACACGGACAATTAGGCTTTTCGGAAAGTTCCCTGTAACGTCTGTTTGCTCGTTCTTCTGCCGAAGCGGTAAGGAAAATTTTTACGTCAGCATTCGGAAGTACAACAGTACCAATATCTCTTCCGTCCATGATGACATTATTTTCACTTGCAATTTTCTGCTGTGTTCCGAAAAGATACTCACGGACAGCAGGAATTGCGGAAGTTCTTGAAGCCTCCATAGAAATCTCAGGAGTTCTTATCATATCAGAAACGTCCCTGTCTCCTAAAAAAACCTTCTGTGTGCCATCAATAAATTTAAGTGAAACTTCAGCATTTTTCAGCGACGACGGAATATTATTATCTGAAATATTATTTTCCTTTATATAAAGTGCAATGGTTCTGTATAATGCTCCTGTGTCTACATAAATATATCCGAGATGAGCAGACACAATTTTTGCTATTGTGCTTTTACCTGCTCCGGCAGGTCCGTCAATTGCAATATTTATACTCATGATAAATTCTCCTTTTTACATATATAGTGCTGCGGAATATGCCGTTGAAAAAGCTATCTGCAAATTGAATCCGCCCGTGTATGCGTCAACATCAATAACTTCTCCTGCAAAGAAAAGTCCGTCAATAATTTTTGACTCCATAGTTTTAGGATTTATCTCCTTTACAGAAATACCACCGCTTGTTACTATAGCTTCGTCAATGGGACGGAATCCCGAAATTCTGACAGGAAATGCCTTGATAAGTTCACCGAATTTGTGACGCTGTTCTTTTGTTATACCGTTTACTTTCTGCTCGGGTGAAATCCCTGACAACTTTATAATTATCGGTACAAGTTTGACAGGAAGAAGCTTTCTGATGCCGTTTGCAAAGTCACGATTAAGATTTTCCGCAAAATCACGCTGTATTCTTGTATCAAGCTGTTCATGAGAAAGTGCAGGTTTGAGGTCAATTAAAATTTTATATCTGTTCTGTGACATTTCCCCTATATGTGAACTGGCACTCAGCACAAGAGGTCCTGAAACACCGAAATGTGTAAAAAGCATCTCACCGAGTTCGGAATAGATGACTTTTTCACGGTCATAAAGATTTAAAGTAACATTACGCAGTGAAAGTCCCATCATCTCGGCACAGTATTTATCAGGCGAAACAAGCGGTACAAGACTCGGCTTTATTTCCGTGACAGTATGTCCGACACTTTCGGCAAGTGAATATCCGTCACCCGTTGAGCCTGTATTGCAGTAGGATTTTCCTCCGCAGGCTATAAGAACAGATTTCGCATAATATTCCTCACCACCTACTCTTACTCCTTTACAGACATTATTTTCTGTTATAAGCTTCGTGACACGTCTGTTTATTACCCTTACACCGTTTTTCTTCATTTCATGGGCAAGAGCATCTGCAATGTCGTCTGCCTTGTCACTCACAGGAAAAACACGGTTTCCTCTTTCCGTTTTAAGCGGAACTCCTATTTCTTCAAAAAAATCCATAGTATTATAAGCGTCAAAAGCAGAAAACGCACTGTACATGAATCTCTGATTTACAGGTATATTCTTCATATGTTCCTGAATATCAGAATTATTTGTAACATTGCACCTGCCTTTGCCTGTAATACGGAGTTTCCGTCCGAGTTTTTCGTTCTTTTCAAAAAGCAGTACGCTTTTTCCGTAACGTGAAGCATGAACCGCCGCAAAACAGCCTGCCGCTCCGCCTCCTATTATAATTACATCAGTCATTTTTTCATCAGCCTTTTCATCATTTCACGCATTTCTGCACGTCTTTTTTCAGTTGCGGGAATATCAACAGACCATACACCATTGCTTTCCGTAATAACATCACCTTCATTTGCATTTCCCGTAATCCGAGAGCGGTCAACTTCAATCATTCCGCTGTCTGTTTCTATAACGGCAATATCACTTTCAAAACGGTCAATAACATTCATTGTCATGTCCTTTCTGTCTTAACGGTAAGTTCCTTGCCGTCCGACTCAAAAACAACCGTTCCGCATAAGTCAGTGCGGTAAATCTTATCCGTGAACTTACTTAAATTTGCAATGGTAATATCATTTGGGTGACCGTATGAATTTCCCTCTCCACAGGAAATAACCGCATAGTCAGGCTTTATTATGTTGAGGAAATCTTCCGAAGATGAGGTATCACTGCCGTGATGACCTGCTTTGTAAACGTCTATATCCTCCAGTCTGCCACTTTCAATCATTTCGTTTTCCGCAAGTTTCTCGGCATCACCTGTAAATATAAAACTGTTGTCACCGTGATGCATTATGAAACTTACAGAATAATTATTGACATTGCTGTAGTCCTGACTGTTAGGGGCAATTATTTCAAATTCCGCATCGCCCACTTCAATTTCCCTGCCGAGTTCTGCCTCTGTAAGTGAAAGACCCTTTTCGGCACAGGTATTAAGGAACTTTTCAAAATATTTAGTAGTCGGAGTGTCACTTTCGTCGATATGCGGTATAATCATCTCACCTATGTCAAAATGTTCAACGATTTTACTCATACCGCCCATATGGTCAGAATGTGGGTGAGTACCAACAACATAATCAATTTTTGTAACGCCCATATTGTCGAGATAGGAAATAACACTGTCTGCATCTCCCGATTCTCCACAGTCGATAAGCATTCCCTCACCGCCTGACGCTATGTATATGCTGTCACCCTGTCCGACATCTATATAATGTACGGAAAGTTTTTCAACGTCCGTTTCTGTTCCGAGACCACCCGAAAGATACCATGCAACAAAGCCTACTATAAGTATTATTACAGCAGGAATTACTGTTTTCAGGGTTTTCTTTTTCTGCTTTGGGTTCTGGCTGTCGTACTTCTGTTTTGCCTTTTTTGCGTACTTTCCGAGTGATTTTTTCTGTTCTTCCGTGAGTCTGAATTCTGCCAACCTTTTCCGCCTGCCTTTCCGGAATTATTTTTATTTCTGCCTGTGTCACCGTCAACAAGACATTTCGTTGACGAACCTATCAAATCATACCGTCCTGCCTTTTTCAGAGCCTTTATAATAATTTCCCTGTTCTGCGGTCTGAAATACTGCAACAAAGCTCTCTGTGCCACTTTTTCTTCGGGCGTTTTCGGAACATATACCTTTTCCATAGTGTAAGGGTCAAGCTCCGTATAGAACATGGACGTTGAAATAGTTCCTGGAGTGGGATAAAAATCCTGTACCTGTTCGGGACGGATTTTGTTTTCTTTAAGAAAAACAGCAAGGTCAATTGCTTCATTCAACGTACTTCCGGGGTGAGACGACATAAGATAAGGTACTAAATACTGCTCCTTGCCGATACCCTTTGTAATTTCATAAAATCTTTTCTGAAAAGCCTTGTAAGCTTCAATGTGTGGTTTACCCATTTTGTCGAGAACAACAGCCGAGCAGTGTTCGGGGGCTACTTTTAACTGTCCGCTTACGTGGTACTTTATAAGTTCCCTCATAAATTCGTCATTTTTATCTTCCATAAGATAGTCATAACGTATTCCCGAACGTATGAAAACTCTTTTTATACCTTTGATTTTTCGGATTTTCCTCAGAATTGCAAGATATTCGGTATGGTCTGCCTTCAGAGCGGGGCACGGTTTCGGTGCAAGACATTTATTTCCCATGCAAAGTCCCTTGCTTAACTGCTTTTCACACGACATACTTCTGAAGTTAGCCGTAGGTCCTCCCACGTCGTGTATATATCCCTTGAAATCGGGCATTTTTGTTATTATTTCAGCTTCTTCAAGTATTGACTTCTCACTTCTGCACGTTACACGTCGTCCCTGATGGAGTGCAATGGAACAGAAATTACAGTAACCGAAACAACCTCTGTTATGCGTTATGGAAAAACGCACTTCTTCTATGCCCGGAACTCCTCCCAGTGCTTCATATGACGGGTGATAAGCTCTCATATAAGGCAATGAGTAGATATGGTCAAGTTCTTCCGTTGTAAGACTGTAAGCGGGCGGATTCTGTACAAGCATCATCTTGCCGTGACGCTGGATTATAGTTTTTCCGTAAACTTCGTCCTGCCAGTCGTACTGAATTTTAGTAGCCTTTGCGTACTCTGCTTTACTGTCTCTCACCTGCTCGAACGACGGACACTGTGCCGAACCTAAAGGCGTGTTTACAGGTTCTGTCAGATAACAAGTTCCCCTGATGTCGTGAATATCTCTGATATTCTCACCTTTTGCAATACGTGTGCAAAGTTCCTCTATCTGATGTTCACCCATACCATACATCAGTAAATCTGCACCGCTGTCCACAAGGATTGAAGGTCTTACAGCATCGTCCCAGTAATCATAATGTGCAAAACGTCTCAGAGAAGCTTCAAGTCCGCCTATTGCAATTGGTATGTCACCGAAATATTCACGTATTTTCTGACAGTATACTATAACCGCACGGTCGGGGCGTTTTCCTGCCATTCCTCCTGCTGTATACGCATCGTCGGAACGTTTTCTTTTGGCGGCAGTATAATGTGCAACCATGGAGTCTATATTTCCCGCAGTCACAAGAAAAGCATATTTCGGACTGCCGAACTTTCTGAAATCCCTGTCAGTGTGCCAGTCGGGCTGAGAAATAATGCCGACAGTAAATCCCAGCGACTCTATCAGCCTTGTGACAATAGCCGCCCCGAAGCTCGGGTGGTCAACATAAGCATCACCCGTAACATATATGAAATCAAACTGCTTAACACCGAGTTCGTTCATTTCCTTTCTTGAAATCGGTAAAAATCCTTTATACAAATAGCATCACTTCCTAATCCATATCAAAATCAACAGAAACTCTTGAAAAATCAAGTTTTTTCAAATCCGCTTTTTTCATAATCCAGTAAACACTCCAAAGACAACCCATATTATAATCAAACTGAAAAAGATTGACTGTGTTTTCGTCAAGATACGGAACGTTTGCACCTTTAGGGAATCCTAACATCTTATCTCCGTCATTTGCAAAATCAAAAGCAGCGGTTTCTGTCGCTTCTTCAAGACCTTCTATTTCATACGCAGAATCCCTGCTGTATTCCGAATCAGAATCAAATTCAACAGCATATTCTTCCAGACATTCCTCAAAATACTTGCTGTAATAGGGACACGGCGGTTCTGTACGTTTTAATGTTGACATATCACCGTCCCAGTAGATAACTTTATGACACGCCTTTTTGTCGGGTTCAGCCACTTCCGTTGCAACATATTTATTACTCTCAAGGTCTGCACCTTCACCACTCCAGAATATATAAAGCATACCTGTTTTTGCAAAAAGATTTTCAACGTCTGCACCCGATTCAGCAAGTTCACATAAATTAATCTGTGCAACCAACTGCATGGCAGATTTCTCATAATGTTCAGTTTTTCCCTCGTTGAAATCTGATAACCACGTTTCTGTATATTCCGACATTGTGGGATATTCTATTTCGGGCGGTAAATCGGGAAATCCACCCATTTTGCTTGAACCCATCGGAATGTCATTCACTTCTTTAATACAGATAATAATGGCATTTCTGTAATATTTTTCAAGCTACTCTGCCATTTTTCTGTATTTCAGACCCTTGAATTTAAGCATACCCATTAAATCAGGCATTTAATTTCCCTCCTGTTTTCTTAATTTTCTTTCGTCGTACTGCATTTTTGACATAAGAACCTTACGGGGTTTTGCTCCCTCGCTTGCACCTATAACGCCGAGTTCTTCAAGTTCGTCCATAATTCTCGCCGCCCTTGCATAGCCGAGTTTAAGCTTTCTCTGTAACATAGATGTGGAAAGCTGTCCGTTGTTCACAGCCACTTCAATTGCTCTTTCCACAAAGTCCTCGTCTGTAAGTGCCGTATTATTTCCGTAATCTTCATTACCGCCTGAACCTTTTGTCTGCGGAACAAAACTCTCAACCGCCTGCATAATATCACTGTCATATTCTCCCTGAACCTGCTCCCTGATGTAATCAAGAGTTGAGTTTATATCCTTTGAGGACGCAAAGCAACCCTGTATACGCACGGGTTTGCTTGTACCGATAGGCATATATAGCATATCACCGTTACCAAGAAGCTTGTCCGCACCTGCCATATCAATAATAGTACGTGAATCAACCTGCGACATAACAGAGAGTGCGATACGGCTCGGAATATTCGCCTTGATAAGACCCGTTATAACATCTGTAGTCGGTCTTTGCGTTGCGATAACAAGGTGAATACCTGCGGCACGTCCCATCTGTGCAAGACGGCATATATAGTCCTCAACTTCTTTTCCCGCAACAAGCATCATATCCGCAAGTTCGTCAATAAATACGACAATCTGTGGCATTGTCTGAATATCCTGATTCTGTTTTGCATATGAATTATATGATTTGAGGTCATTTGCACCTGCGTCTGCAAAAATCTGATAGCGACGCATCATCTCATTTACTGCCCAGTTCAAAGCACCTGCCGCCTTTTTACAGTCCGTAACTATAGGTATAAGCAGATGAGGTATACCGTCGAATAATTTGAATTCGACTATTTTAGGGTCAATAAGAATAAGCCTTACTTCGTCGGGCGTTGCATTGTAAAGTATGCTCATTATTATGGAACGTGTACAGACAGATTTTCCCGAACCCGTAGTACCTGCTATAATAACGTGTGGCATCTTTGCTATGTCACCTATGATAATGTTTCCTGCGATGTCCTTTCCGACCGCAAAGGCAAGTTTACTCTTTGAATCTCGGAACTCAGTTGAAGAAAGTGTTTCCCTTATTGTCACAACGTCCTTATTCTCGTTCGGGACTTCAATTCCGACAACTGACTTTCCAGGAACGGGAGCTTCTATTCTTACACCCTGTGCCGCAAGATTAAGAGCAATATCGTCCTCAAGGCTTTTTATTTTCTTTACCTGTACTCCCACACCGGGCTGAACTTCATAACGTGTTATTGAAGGTCCTCTTAGAATATCACGTATACGAACCTCCACTTTAAAGCTTCTCAGTGTATTGACAATTATATCAGCCTTTTCACGCATTTCTTCTGCGGCTTCAACACTGTTTGAATGATTTTTTGGAAGTGTGAGCAAATCAAGATACGGAAGTTTATAGGGTTTCTGTTCTGTATCCGTATCATCGGTATTATTAATTATATTATCGGAAGAATTGCTCTTTTTCGGTTCACTTGCCGCACGTGTAATCAGTTCGTCAAGATTTGCGTCAAAATTTTCCGTATCTGAATTTTCTGTAACAGTTTCGGTCTTTTTCTTTCTGCTTTTCGTTACAGGTTCAGATTTGACTTCCTCCGTCTGTTCCTGTATGAGTTTATCGGATTCAAGAGGAATATCCAACAATAATTCCGGTTCGGGTTCGTTCCTCAGCGGAACTGTAACTGAAAATTCAGTCGGTTCTTCACGATTATTTACAAGGTTAATCGCTTCAAGGTCTTTTGCAAACGATTTTTTTTCAATATCATCATTAAGGTCATCTTCTTCAAATATATCATTGAAATCTCCGCCCATGAGCATACTGTAAAGTCCCTGCACAACTCTGCCGAAGTTACGGAAAGGTCTCGTAAGCCATTCAAGAAACTCTATAAGGCTCTTATGCGTAAGGAGCATAACAGCCACGAAAAAAAACATTATTGTGATAAATTTCGCACCTGTTCCGCCGAAAATTTTAAGTAAAGGTCCTGCAAGGAGATAACTCGCAACACCTCCGCCGTCAAGTTTTATACCGTCTTTGTAAAGTGCCTCTATATGCCCTGAAAATTCCTTACCCGGCAACGCACCGACCGCAAAAATCTGTATAGCCGCACTGGTAAGCAAAATAAGGACAATTCCCCATATTGCACGGTCTGCAACACATTTCTGACTCTTTTCCATTCCTATCTGAACAGAAGTATATATCAGAATTGCAGGAACAAAAATCACGGAAAATCCGAAAGTGCCGAGCAGAAAATTATGTATTGCAAGCCAGCCGTCCGAGCCTTTTACAAACGTCATAAAAAATACGAGTACTCCCAGTGCAAAAAGCACCACCGACCAGAAATGATTTTTGTCATTTAAAGGCGTTGCAAATTTAAACGGTTCTTTTTTGGTGTTCTTTGATTTTTTCCCCGATGATTTTTTCTTCTTGGATTCTGCCATTATTCATTCTCCACATAAACAATTTTACGGGCGAACAACGTCCGCCCACTTGAATTTATAGATATCTCTTTTCTGAATTTTCAATTATGTTATAAAGACACTCCATAGCGTTGCTCAGCCCTCCGAGTTCGTCAATGAGACCGAGTTCAACCGCTTTTCCACCCTCAAGCACACTTCCCACGTCAAGCACCAGCTCCTGAGTGTTCATCATGAGACTACGGAAATCTTCCTCACTTATACTGCTGTTTGCGGTAACAAAATTAATAATCCTGTCCTGCATCTTGTCGAAATAAGAAAGGGTCTGAGGAACTCCCAGAACCGTCCCGTTCATACGCACGGGGTGAATCGTCATTGACGCAGAAGGAACAATAAATGAACGCTTTGCACTTACGGCAAGTGGTACTCCTATTGAATGACCTCCACCGACCACAAGCGAGACTGTAGGTGTTTTCATTCCTGCAATAAGTTCGGCAATTGCAAGACCTGCCTCGACATCTCCGCCGACGGTGTTCAGTATTATAAGAAGTCCTTCAACGCTTCTGTCTTGTTCAATGGCAACGAGTGCGGGAATTATGTGTTCATATTTGGTTGTCTTGTTCTGTTCTGCAAGAACGTAATGTCCTTCAATCTGTCCTATGACCGAAAGGCAGTGAATAAGATGCTTTGAATTCTGTGAAATACTCTGACCCATTTCCTCAATAAGCTTTGATTCATCATTTTTTTCTTCTGTAACGGTCTTTTCGTCCTTGTCTTTCATTTCCAAAAATGTATACCCTCTTTCATAATGTTTTTAATTATTATATTAAATTATTCGGCGGTTATAAATTAT
>CAMWGS010000010.1 GCA_947173865.1 uncultured Ruminococcus sp. | reverse complement strand
ATGGGACATTTTTTCTTAAGCAGTATATTGACCTGGATTGCTATGCTTGTACTTGAAATGGTTCTGAAGTTTCAGAACAGCGGGGCAGGTGAAAATTTAATAAATTCTTATATGAAAAGTTCCTCAATACTCGCAGGGCTGAATATGCTTGTATTTATGCTGTCAAATGTTCTGTTTGCGTTTATTGGTCTTAAAATGGCTGATATCCCGAAAACACAGCTTGTGCGGACACGTGAATTCAGTTTCGGAAAATCATTGCAGTATTGTCTTATAGCTGCATTTCTGTGGACTATATCTATATTTGCTTCTGCGTGGATAGAAAATATTTTTTCACATTACGGATATTCGACTGATGTAATGGACATGGATGGTCTGGCGGTAACAGGCACAGGATTTGCGGTTATGATGATTTATCAGTGTGTTATAGCACCGATTACGGAAGAAATATTTTTCAGAGGTATGTTATTAAGGGTATTTTCAAGGGCAAATCAGCGATTTGCAGTGTTTGCAACGGCATTTTTCTTTGGTCTCGGACATCATAATATTCCACAGTTTGTACTTGCCTTTATTCTTGGCATTTTCCTTTCACATATAACATTGAAGCATAATTCGGTTATACCGTCGATAATTGTACATATATTTGTCAATACAATGTCAGGCGTTATTTCCTATGTTGAAAGTTATTTCGGACTGAATGGTACTATAGTAGCAGAATGTGTAATACTTGTAATGGCAATATTAGGATTCTTTCTGCTTTGTCTTTTCAGAGGCAAGGATAAAATTCCGTCATCTACCCCTGCACAGAGCAGGAGAGGAGTTGCCATAGCAAAAAAATCTGTTATTTTTGTATCTGCAGTTTTGTTACAGTTAATATACACAGTAGCATTGATATTTATGTAATATTAAGGCGGTCGGATTTACTGACCGCCTTTTTTTTCAGTCTGATTTGTGATATATAATGGGTCTGAGCTGTATTCCTTCAAGAGCAGCGGAAACAGCCTGCGGTAGCATTGAAAATTCCGAAACAAGCGAGGCAGGTTTTTTTGAGCAGTCGTCCTGTAGCATTGGTACGAAATAATAGTTTTTACGGTTGAAAAGTTCTCCTATATTTTTGGCAGAACCAAGCAGGGAATCATTTGACGCTATGGCAAGTACGACAGGTTTTCCGCTTCTTAAATGGGACTTTACCGCCATTGTAACGGCTGTATCTGTAATACTGCCTGCAAGTTTTGAAGCTGTATTTGATGTACATGGGGCAATTATCATAATATCGGTCATATTTTTAGGACCAATCGGTTCGGCATCGGCTATGGACATTATAACGTCTTTTCCGCATATTTCACTGAATTTTTTTATATTATTCTCAGCAGAGCCGAAACGTGTAGAAACAGAGGAAGCGTTTTCAGACATAACGGGAACAAGTTCAGCTCCCATACTTTTCAGTATTTCAGCCTGTTCAAAGCATTTTCCGAATGTACAGAATGAGCCTGTCATGGCAAAGCCTATTTTGAGACCTTTGAATATTTCATTCATTTAAAACACCTCTTTCCGTAAGAATACCGATTACGGTTTCAGCTATAAACTCACCTGACGTAACCGGTGCGGTTTTTCCCGGAATACCCAAAGCCCACACCACTTTTTTTCCGAGTACGGAAGCAGAGTCAAAGTCTATTCCACCGGGTTTTGATGCAAGGTCGATAAAAAGTGTGTCGTTACTGAATCTGCTTAAAAGTTCGTTGTCGAATATAAGTTCAGGAACAGTATTGAATACAAGCTTGTAATCAGTGTCCATTTTATTTGTGCATACTGATTTTATTCCGAGAATACGGGCTTTTGCAGTACCTTTTGCATTTCTTACGGAAGCGGTTATGTCAGCACCGAAACCTTTGAGAATTTCAGCAAGTGCCGTTCCTATGCGACCAAGTCCTACAATAAGAACTTTAATTCCGTTCAGAGTTACGGGAAGTTCACTCAGAGCTATTTCCACAGCTCCTTCTGCAGTAGGTACAGCGTTTTTAAGACTGAGTTCTTCACGTTCCATATAGTCGATAATTTCATTGTCTTTAAAAATATCTTTAAGTCTTTTGTCGGATTTTCCTGCAAATATAACAGCGTCAGACTTTAAAAGACTGCGTACTTCGGCAGGATTTATTTTTTCACTTGTAAAAGGTGCGGTAATCATACCGTTTTCGTCAAGAGGAGGCACAGGAAGTACCAGAAAGTCATATAATGAATTTTCATCGTTGTCCGAAATTCTGATATTCATTTTTTCGGGAAGTATGTCTGCGGAGAAACCCTTTACAGATGTATCGGAAACAGACGAAAGCTTTACGGCACAGTATACCTGACGCATATCGCCTCCCGCAACAAGTATTTTAGATTTATCTTTCATAATAATATCTCCATTCTGCCGTTTAAAACGGCTGTCAGAAAAATTCTTCTGCTGTTTCATTATATGAAATACAGGCATAATGGTGTGCATAATAAAGAGCGTGTCCGCCCTTTCGGTGAACACGCTTCAATTTCCTTTATAACCTGTTTTTTCTTTCCAGTCCTCGCCTATGTGTTTTTCACAGATTTTTTTGAACCATTTTACCTGAACATCAAGTTCTCCTATCTGGTTGTACATCTGTTCCCGTTGTTCTACAAAATCCGACACATCATTGAGAAATCTTTCTTTCCATTCTTTTATTTCGTCCTTGGAAAGTCCTTCGTTTTCTGCAATAACGTCATCTTCGGATTTTCCTTTGAGGATTTCAAGAATTGTTTTTTCTTTGAAATTCTGTTTATATTCCTTTTTGGGAGGAGGCGGAGGCGGTTTTTCCTTTGGTTTCAGACTGTTGAGAATCATGCAGAATATTGCAAAGATTAACCCCCATATAAAAAGTTCCGCCATTGGAAAAACCTCCCTGTGAGATTATTTTTCAAGAGTTCCGTGAGAAAGCGATTTCAGATAAGCATTTATAAAACCGTCAATATCGCCGTCCATAACAGCCTGAATATTACCGTTTTCAAAGCCCGTTCTGTGGTCTTTTGCGAGAGTGTACGGCATGAATACATATGAACGTATCTGAGAACCCCACGCAATTTCCCTCTGAACGCCCTTGATATCCTCAATTTTTTCGAGGTGTTCACGTTCCTTGATTTCAACGAGCTTTGAACGGAGCATTTTCATTGCGTAGTCTTTGTTCTGATACTGGCTTCTCTGTGTCTGACATGAAACAACTATTCCTGTGGGCTTGTGAATGAGACGAACAGCTGAACTTGTCTTGTTTACTTTCTGACCGCCTGCACCGCTTGAACGGTAAACTTCCATTTCTATATCTTCGGGGCGGATATCAACTTCAATTGAGTCGTCTATTTCGGGCATAACTTCGAGTGCGGCAAAAGAGGTGTGACGTCTGCCCGAAGCGTCGAAAGGAGATATGCGGACAAGTCTGTGAACGCCTGACTCTGATTTCATATAGCCGTAAGCGTTGTCACCCTCAATAAGTATTGAAGCTGATTTCATACCTGCATCGTCGCCGTCAAGATAGTCCATGAGGGTAACTTTGTAATTGTGACGTTCTGCCCAGTGATTGTACATTCTGTAGAGCATTTCTGCCCAGTCCTGAGCCTCTGTACCGCCTGCACCTGCATGGAATGTAAGAATAGCATTGGAATTGTCGTATTCTCCCGTGAGGAGAGTGGAAAGCTTTTCGTCCTCAAGTTTTGTCTTGAAAGATGCTGACTCGGACTTTATTTCTTCAATTGAGCTGTCGTCGTCCTCCTCAATGGAAAGCTCTATAAGGGTGATTAAATCTTCAAGACTGTCGTTAAGCTTGTTGAATTTTTCAATTTTTCTTTCAAGGGATTTTGTCTCACGGAGAACTTTCTGAGAGTTTTCGAGGTCGTCCCAGAAACCTTCCTTTGCGGTTTCTGCATTGAGTTCGGCTATTCTTTCCTTTGCAGCCTTTATGTTGAGAACGTCGGCAAGTTCTGTCATTTCCTTTCTGTAGTTAATCATTTCAACTCTTAAATCATCAAGTATAATCATAAAAATATATCCTTTCCTGTTTCCAAAAAATTATTGTGCATAAATTTGTGAAGCAACATCAACTGTCTGTTTAGCGTCTTTTGCGTAGAAATCAGCATGAATCTTTTCAGCGTACGAAGCAGTAAGAACAGCACCGCCGACTACTGTTTTACATTCGGGATATTCCTTGTTTAGTATTGCAATAGTTTCTTCCATGGCACCAAGTGTGGTTGTCATGAGTGCTGAAAGACCGACAAGTTTCACCTGATGTTTTATAGCTGTATCAACTATAAGGCGTGGGTCAACGTCCTTGCCCAAGTCTATAACATCGAAACCGTAGCTGTCGAGCAGAACCTTGACGATGTTCTTTCCGATATCGTGAATATCTCCCTTTACGGTAGCAAGGACGACTTTTCCTTTTGAAACGCTTTCTGTGTTATTCTGTGAAAGTTTTTCCTTTATAACTTCAAAGCACGCCTGTGCCGCACCTGCTGTCAGTATAAGCTGTGGCAGGAAAATTTTACCTTTTTCAAATTTTTCACCTGCTGAATCAAGTGCGGGAATAAGATAGCCGTTTATAATTTCCATAGCGTCAACGGTTTTTACGAGTTCTTTTACGGCTTTGAGAGCGTCGTTTTTAAGACCGTTTTCGACAGCATAGACAAGGTCGGGGGAATTTTTTTCCTGAACCGACGGAGCAGGTTTGGGAGCAGAATTATCCTGTGCATATACTCTTATAAAGTCGGCTGAGTTTCTGTCTATTCCTGCGAGCAGTCTGTAAGCACGTACTGCACCTATTATTGAATCAATATTGGGGTTTATAATAGGCAGGTCAAGACCGCTGTGGAGAGCCATAGTCAGAAATGTACGTGTTATGAGTTCTCTGTTGGGCAGACCGAAAGAAATATTTGATACTCCGAGTACTGTACGCAGTCCGAGTTCTGTTTTTACTCTGTGGAGAGCGTTCAGGGTTTCCATAACGCCGTCCTGTTCCGCTGAAGCCGTGAGGGTGAGACAGTCAATAAAAACATCCTCTTTTGGTATGCCGTACTCTCTGGCACGGTTAAGTATTTTTTCTGCAATTACAAAACGTCCTTCCGCTGTTTTCGGGATACCGTTTTTGTCGAGAGTAAGTCCGACAACAGACGCACCGTATTTCTTTACAAGCGGAAGAATGTTGTCAAGGGATTCGTCCTCGCCGTTTACTGAGTTTACAATAGGTTTGCCGTTATATATACGCAGACCTGCTTCAAGAACTGACGGAATTGTTGAGTCAAGCTGTAGCGGTGTATCACATATGCCCTGAATAGCTTTTACAGCCGTTACCATCATTTCTTTTTCGTCTATTTCGGGAAGTCCTACGTTTACGTCGAGTATTTCCGCACCTGCATGAACCTGCTCCACCGCCTGACCAAGTATATAGTCAATATCGTGATTCAGCAGTGCTTCCTTGAAACGCTTTTTTCCTGTGGGGTTAATTCGTTCACCGATAACACGTGGCTGATTTATTGTCACGCAGTTAACAGCCGAACACGCAAGACTTACACGTTTTACAGGTCTTTTTATATTGTCAACACCGTCGAGTTTCTGAATCATCTGACGTATATGTTCGGGAGTAGTTCCACAGCAACCGCCGAATATCTCGACTCCTGCTTTGGCGAGTTTTACCGCACTTTCAGCAAATTCTTCCGCACCTACATTGAAAAGATTTGTTATAGGGTCGGGCAGTCCTGCGTTTGCCTTTGCGATAACGGGCAGTGAAGTCAGTGAACATATTTTGTCAAGTACGGGAAAAAGTTCCTCAGGACCGAGCGAACAGTTTACGCCTATAGCGTCAGCACCGAGACCCTCCAGTACAGCTACCATACATTCAGGCGAAACACCTGTGAAAGTACGCATATTTTCTTCAAAAGTCATGGTGACAAGTACAGGCTTGTCGGAGTTTTCCTTAACGGCAAGAAGTGCGGATTTTACTTCATATAAGTCCGTCATGGTTTCAATTACTATAACGTCGGCTTCGTTTCCCGCAATAACTATTTCCTTATATACTTCATATGCGTCCTCAAATCTGAGAGTTCCCGAAGGTTCGAGAAGCTGACCTATAGGACCTATATCAAGGGCAACAAGTGATTTTTCACCGACGGCTGAACGTGCGTTTTTTATTCCCGTCCTTACTACTTCCGAAACACTGTAGCCCGAGTTTTCAAGCTTGAATCGGTTTGCACCGAAAGTATTAGCATATACTATATCCGCACCTGCTTCCGCATACATACGATGTATATTCATTATTGCTTCGGGATTTGTTATATTCAGGAGTTCGGGAATGTGTTCTGTTTGTATTCCGTGAGACTGTAGCATAGTTCCCATACCGCCGTCGAGAAATACGAACCTGTTTTTTTCAAGGAGAGAATGAAATTTATCAGACATATTTTTCCTCCTAATCATTCGCTTCTGAAAGTTCCGAGACAACGGAAAAATTCCATGTTTTCGGAAAGGTCGTTCATAAGAGCCTTTACACTCGGGTCTGTAAGTTTTCCGCTGAAATCAAGATAAAACATTACATCAAAACTTCCGTCACGAATAGGACGGTTTTCAATTCTGATGATGTTCATACCATTTACATAGAATTTTGTAAGCAGACGGTAAAGGCTTCCCTCAGTATGTGGAATCTGGAGCATTATAGAAACTGAATCAGCGTCGGGAGCTACCTGTAAGTCTCTTGATATGCATACAAACTGTGTACGGTTTACGGAACAGTCTGCAATATTTCCGGCAAGAATTTCAAGTCCTAGATGTTCGGCACAGTCGACGGAACATATAGCAGCAATATTTTCACTGCTGTCCCTGACCATTTCGGCGGCTGTTGCCGTATTACTGTACGGTAATGTTTCAAGGCTGTTTTCAGCAAGAAAAGCACTGCACTGTGCAATAGCCTGAGGGTGTGAATACACACACTTTATATCTGACATTGCAGTACATTTTTTTACAGCAAGGCAGTGATTTATTTCAACACAAACCTGCTTTACAACGTATACACTGTATTTTGCCATGAGGTCATATGCACTGTCAATCATTCCTGCGGTTGAATTTTTCAACGGAATAACGCCGTATTCTATTTCACCCGACTGTACTGCTTTGAAAACGTCCTCAAATGAATTATAGAAAACGGGTTTTTTGTTTCCGAAAATCATTCTTGCGGCGGTTTCGGAGTTTGCACCGGAAGTCCCCTGACAGCCTATTTTCCGAGCGTTCTGAAAATAGGGAACACTGAAATTATAGTCATGTTTGTCTGAGAGGAGCTTTCTGTTCTGTAAAAGTTTGCTGATGTCCATTATAGTTGTGAAAAGTGCGGCAGTACCGTTTTCAAGAGTCTTGTCATTGGTGAGTGACTTTATTCTGTCAATGACCTGTTTTTCACGTCCTCCCTGAAAAACGGGCATATTATTTTCTTTTTTGTAGTCTGCAACGCCTTTGCAGAGTTCCATTCTTTTCATAAAGAGAGAAAGTATTTCCTTGTCGGTAGCGTCTATTTTGTCACGAAGATGCTGTAAATCCATGATTTTTTACCTCCATAAATTAACTGTAATAACACACCATACATTATATCAGATTTTTTTGTAAAAATCAATAAAAAAGAAATAAATATATTGCAAACAGCCTTATTTGTGTGGTATAATTATAAGACACGGTTAAAGAATAATAACTTAAATAATGTAATAAAGGAAATAATGTGGAAAAAATAAGAATACTTGGCATAGACCCCGGATATGCAATAGTCGGTTTCGGAATACTTGACTATGACGGAATAAATTTCAATCCTGTCGAGTACGGAGCGGTTACTACAGAGGCAGGGACTATATTTACCGAACGTCTCAGGGCTATTCATGAAGATATTGAATTTATACTTAATAAATTCAGACCCGATTGCATGGCAGTTGAAAAGCTTTACTTTACTACAAATCAGAAAACCGCCATTGATGTGGCACAGGCAAGAGGTGTGACAATTCTTTCCGCCGCAAAACGAAATATACCCGTTACGGAATATACGCCTTTGCAGGTGAAAGTTTCTGTTACAGGCTACGGAAAAGCCGAAAAACGACAGATGATGGAAATGACAAGAAGTCTGCTGGGTCTTGCAAATATACCGAAACCCGACGACGCAGCCGACGCACTCGCTGTTGCGATATGTCACGGACATTCGGTACGCTGGAGATAAATTAATGAAAAAGGAAGATTTATAAATGATATATAGTCTGAGAGGAAAAATTACAGTAAAGGAAATGAATTTTGTTGTCATTGAATGTGCGGGAGTGGGATACGGCTGTAAGACTTCATATAATACTGTTTCTCAGCTCGGAGAAATCGGAAGTGAAGTGACACTGTACACTCATCTCAGTATAAGGGAAGACAATGCGGAACTTTTTGGTTTTGCAACTTTTCAGGAACTTAACTGTTTCAAGCTTTTAATATCTGTTTCGGGAGTAGGCGGAAAAGCCGCAACTTCAATACTTTCCGACGTTACCCCCGAAAGTTTTGCCTTTCTTGTTGCTTCGGGTGACAGCAAGGCTTTTACAAAGACAAAGGGAATAGGTGTAAAGACAGCACAGAGAATAGTACTTGAACTCAAAGACAAGATTTCTGCCGATTCATTCAGCGGAATGTCTGCAAAGTCAACTGTTTCCGCTCCTGTTTCAGATGTGAATACGTCTGCTGTTTCTGAGGCTCTCGAGGCACTTATGGTACTTGGTTATTCTCAGGGAGAAATTGCCCCCCTGCTCAGACAGTTTGACCCGAATCTCAGCACTCAGGAACTTATAAGGGAAACTCTCAGACTTATTGCGTCGGGTAAAATATAGTGTTGACATAATACAGACAGAAAGGAAGAGAATAGATTTGCATATGAATCTTGACGAACTGCTTAAAGCAGCTATAAAAGATGCTTCAAAGCGTTCTTTGTTTTTGCAGACGCTTATAAAAAGCGATGTATATGTAATCTGTAAAAATCCTGTAGAAGAAAAAGACGGCGGAATATGTCTTGAACTTATAACAATTCAGAATCCGCAGAAAGAAATTTTTATACCGTTTTTTACGAGTAAACGTTCATTACAGCAGTTTGCAAAACGTTATGTTGAATATTATAAAATAAATTGTCTCAGGCTTTTTGACCTCATTCAGACAGCTGATGCGGTTCTTAATCCAAATTCATACGGAAAGGAATTTTCTTCACAGGAAATAAAAAGTATTCTGATGATTGCGAGACATCTTAAAATAAAAGCCATATCTTACAGGGAAGAAGAAATTATTGATTACCGTCCGTGTGAATATGAGATAACACATATAACAAGAGCCGCTTCAAAGTTTCTTTCAAGACAACCAAACGTTGACAGGGCTTTTATAACTGAGATGATTAAGGGTTGTGAAAAACCACAGCTTCTTATTGTTCTTGACATGATGGGAAATACCAGAAAGCTTTTTGTTCCGTTGTCGAAATACCTTTCAAAAATAGTCAGACCGAATGAACAGATTTGTTTCATAAATTACGAGCAGGAAACGGGAAAGAAAGCCGCCGCCGTTACAGAACCTTTTTACATACGCAAAAAACGCTATTTTGAAAAATGATACTTCGGAGGTGTTTAGTTTGATAGAGACAGGAGAAATGGAGTTTGCTCCCCGAATGATTTCACCCGAAAATACTTCGGAGGACAGTGACATTGAAGTTACTTTAAGACCTCAGTCGCTTCACGAATATATAGGACAGGAAAAGGTAAAGGAAAATCTTGCGATATATATAAAAGCCGCAAAGTTAAGAGGTGAACCGCTTGACCATGTTTTGTTGTATGGTCCTCCCGGACTTGGAAAGACAACTCTTTCAGCCATAATTGCTCATGAACTCGGTGTTAATCTTCGTGTTACTACAGGTCCGGCGATTGAAAAGCCTGGTGACCTTGTTTCACTTCTTACAAGTCTTTCGGACAATGATGTTCTTTTTATAGACGAAATACATCGCCTTTCAAGAGCAGTCGAAGAAATTCTTTATCCTGCACTTGAGGACAGAGTCATTGATATAATTATAGGAAAAGGTCCGTCCGCACGTTCAATAAGAATGGATTTGAAACCGTTTACACTTATCGGTGCAACAACAAGGGCAGGACAGCTTTCCGCACCTCTCCGTGACCGTTTCGGTGTAATACAGAGACTTGAACTCTATTCAAAGGAACAGCTTACGGATATAGTCCGCAGAAGTGCTATGATTCTCGGTATTCCCTGTACTCTTGACGGTGCGGCGGAAGTTGCAGGCAGGGCAAGAGGTACACCACGTATTGCCAACAGATTACTAAAAAGAGTGCGTGACTTTGCTGACGTTATGGGAAACGGTGAAATAAATCAGCAGATAGCGTCTGTAGCACTCGGCAGGCTTGAAATTGACGAGCTTGGTCTTGACAGTCTTGACAGGCGTATGCTTGAGATGATTATACGTGGATATGGCGGAGGACCTGTGGGACTTGAAACGCTTGCTTCTGCGATAGGCGAGGAAGCCGTTACCATAGAGGATGTTTGTGAACCTTTTCTTATGCAACTGGGATTTCTCGGAAGAACTCCGAGAGGACGGTGTGCAACCAAACTCGCTTATGAACATCTCGGACTTAAATTTCAGAACGACGGCAGTCAGCTTGCTTTATGATTATCAGGAAAAACAATTATCATCATAATGTTATCAAATCACAGAATTTTCCCGACGGACAGATGATTAACGGACAGGCACTCAATACCGTTTCGGAAATGCGTTACGGACTTTGTCACATGAGTTTCAACGGTTGTGAGGTAATATCCGTTTATAATGCACTTGCTTATCTGAAAAAAACAGTGCCGTTATGTGAAATAGCTTTTTACATGGAAAAATTTAAAGTGCTGTTCGGGATTTTCGGCTGTAATGTCTTTAAGGTCGGCAAAGTTCTCAGACATTACGGTATAGATTGTATACGTTCAAAGGAAATAGGTAGTGCGGAAATATTTATTGTGTCTTTCTGGACGGGAAAACGCTTTATGTCGTCAATACACACTGTTTTCTGTACAAGAAATGCGGATGGAATAAATATATATAATAAATATAATAATTGTCCTGATATAAGAACCTGTAAGGCAAATTCTGAAATAGCATCACCTGAAAAAATTATAGCTGTATATATAATCAAAGGAGACTGACCAATGGTAAAGCTTTTCGGAGCAGACGGTGCAAGGGGTATGGAAGTAGGCAGTTTTGACCATGAACTTGCGGAAAAAACAGGCAGAACCGCCGCCGCTGTGCTTTCACTTAAAAATAATCCGAAGCCCCTTGTTATAGTGGGACGTGACAGCGGAACAGCAGCCGAAAGTATAACTGATTCCGTATGTACGGGAATATGTTCGGCAGGTGTGGCAGCGGAAAAACTCGGTGTACTTCCGCCGTCAGCCGTTTCGTGCCTTGTGAGACTTCACGGAGCAGATGCAGGCATTATGGTTACATCTTCCTCAGATAATAAGCACTGCGGAATACGTCTTTATTCAAAAGGCGGATATAAGCTCAGTGACGAAACGTGGGAGGAGATAGAGCAGTTTGTTTTCAAGACACCCGAAAAACTTGAAAAAAGGATAAGGGACAAAAAAGGCGGTGTTATTGTATGTGAAAACGCCTTTGATGAGTATATTGAATTTATAAAAAAATCCGTAAATCCTGATTTCAGGGGAATGAAAACGGCTGTTTACTGTTCAGACAGAAAAAATACTGATATTGCGGAAAGGATTATGAGGGAAACGGGTGCGGAAGTTTTTGTCGTGCCTGAAGAAAACATTTCTGATACTCAGGAAAAGTATAAAAAGACAAGGTCGGAACAGCTTGCGGATTTCGTTTCTGTAAATAATCTTGACTGCGGTTTCTGGTTCAGAAGCGGTTGTGAAAGATGTATTGCGGTTGATGAAAAAGGCGGAGTTGCCGACGCAGACAGTCTTTCGGCAGTGTTTGCGAAGTTCCTGAAAGAAAGAGGACTGTTGAAAAACAATACTTTTGTTGTTACTTCTGCTGTAAGTCTTGGTTTTCTGAGATTTGCGGAAAAGTATGGTATATCCGTTGTTACTTCGGGATTCAACGAAAGAAGTGTTGTGGGACGAATGATTGAGGGCGGTTACAACGTCGGTGCGGACAAGAGAGGAAGAATTATATTTCCGGACGAAATTCCGTCTGGTGACGGTGTTTTCACAGCGATAAAACTTCTCTCGGTTATGAAGAAAACGGGTGTTTCTTTCAGCAGTCTTACGGAAGAAATCAAAGAATTTCCGCAGGTAATATTTAAAATAAAAATAAATCCGAAATTCCGTGAGATATGGAAAAACGACACTGTAATAACAGACATGATAGAACACTTTGAACAGATTCTCGGAGATAATGGAAAAATTTCCGTGCGGGAGAATCCTGACAAGCCGTATATAAGCATTACTGCGGAGGGACAGGACTTTACAACAGTAAATGAAACGGCAATGAAAATTGCCGAAACAATAAAATCACGAACAGCGTGAAAGGAGCATAAAAATTTTGAGAACAGCAGAAAATTGGAATGACTATAAGATAATTGATACATCAGACGGCGAAAAACTTGAAACATGGGGCGGAATAAGTCTTGTACGTCCCGACCCTCAGATAATATGGAAAACAGATAAAAAAAGTCCCTTATGGAATACGGCGGACGGTCATTATCACCGTTCCAATTCAGGCGGGGGAAAATGGACATTCCGCAGAAAAATGCCTGATTCATGGAATATAAATTATAAAAATCTTACTTTCAATATACGTCCGACGGGTTTCAAGCATACGGGACTTTTTCCCGAACAGGCTGTTAACTGGGATTTTATGGCTGATAAAATCAGAAACGCAGGACGTGAAATAAGTGTCATAAATCTTTTTGCATACACAGGCGGTGCAACTCTTGCGTGTGCGGAGGCAGGAGCGTCCGTGTGTCATGTTGATGCTTCAAAGGGTATGGTACAGTGGGCAAGGGATAACGCCACTGTGTCGGGACTTTCTGACAAACCTGTCCGCTGGATAGTGGACGACTGTGAAAAATTCATTGCCCGTGAGATAAGACGTGGCAGACGTTATGACGCTATTGTTATGGACCCTCCGAGCTATGGCAGAGGACCGTCGGGGGAAATATGGAAACTCGAAAATTCAATATATGAACTTGTAAAACTATGTGCAGGAATACTTTCCGACAATCCGCTGTTTTTCCTGCTCAACAGTTATACAACGGGTCTTTCACCGTCCGTTATGGGTTATATTCTCGGCACTGTTCTTACTGAAAAATTCGGCGGAAGTGTTTCATTCGACGAAATAGGTCTGCCTGTACAATCAACAGGAATGACACTTCCGTGTGGTTCAACTGCCATATGGCAGAAGTAAAGGGATAAAGAATGTCTGATATTATAAAGGAACTTGTCGGTAATTTCGTTGAAATATATAATTTACAGGAAAGATTTCTCGGTGGAGGAGTTGTTATCGAAACCGACGATAAATGGATAAAAATGCGGTGTGAAGCCAATAACGGAGAAAGTATAATAAGAATTATAAAAATTGACGTAATAGGTCGTATATCATGCTGTGACGATGAATATTAAAGATTATCATTTTTAAAGAGGGGTATGAATGGATAATATCATTGAGATAAGAAATTTACATTTCCGATATGATGCAGACGGTGAAAATACGTCCGAAGAAGTTCTGAAAGGCATAGACCTTGATATAAAACATGGTGAATTTGTTGCAATACTGGGACATAACGGTTCAGGAAAGTCCACGCTTGCAAAACATCTCAACGCAATACTTGTTGCTAAAGAGGGAAAGGTTATTGTAGACGGTATAGACACCGCCGATGAAACACGTCTTTTTGAACTCAGACAACGTGCGGGAATGGTTTTTCAGAATCCCGATAATCAGATAGTTTCATCAGTAGTCGAGGAAGATGTTGCATTTGCCCTTGAAAATCTCGGTGTTCCTTACGACGAGATGCGAAAAAGGGTTGACGATGCTTTAAAAGCCGTGAATATGTATGATTATCGGCTTCACTCACCGTCACAGCTTTCGGGAGGACAGAAACAGCGTGTTGCTATAGCAGGAATTATTGCCATGCGTCCAAAGTGCATAATACTTGACGAACCCACCGCCATGCTTGACCCTCAGGGACGAAAGGAAGTTCTTTCGGCAGTCCGTCGCATGAACCGTGAATATAGTATAACAATAGTCCTGATAACTCACTACATGGATGAAGCGGCACAATGTGACCGTGTTGTTGTAATGGACGGCGGAAGAATTATTCTTGACAATATTCCGAAAAAAGTCTTTTCGCAGGTCGAACTTTTAAAGAAAATCGGTCTTGACGTTCCGCAGGTAACGGAACTTTGCCACGAACTAAGAAAATCAGGGGTTGACATTTCGTCCGAAATAATATCGGAGGAAGAATGTGTTTCGGAAATTTTAAAATTATTTGATTTATAAAGAGAAATTATTATGAAGATTAGTAAAGTAATTGCAGGTCTTATGGCTGTATGCATTATGGGTATGGTTTGTCCGACTCTAAACAATGTTTCAGATAAAATTATAGCGTTCGCATCTTCTGAGTATACAGAGGGAACATATGAAACCCTTAGCTACAAAAATTATGGCGATTATATCGAGATTTCAGGTTGTTATAAATCAGTAACAGATGTGGTTATTCCGTCGGAGATTGGGGGAGTGCCTGTAACAAGCATTGGAGGTAGTGCGTTTTATGGTTGTAAAAACTTGATATCAATAATTATACCTGAAGGTGTAACAAGAATCGAAAGTAGTGCATTTGAGGGTTGTGAGAATCTTACATCAATAGAAATATTAAATCCTGATTGCTATATTTATGATAGTGAAAATACAATAAGCGAAACATCAACCATATAAGGCTATGAAAACTCTACGGCACAGGCATATGCTGAAAAATACAGCAGAGAATTTGTATCTCGCAGAAAAGCTCCTGAAAAAGTTATGGGAGATATAAACGGCGACGGCACTGTCAGCATTTCAGATGCGGTGGATTTACAGAAATATCTGCTTGGCATGGGTAAACTTGCCAACTGGAAAAATGCTGACATCTGTCAGGACGGCGTGATAGATGCATTTGATATGGTTGAAATGCGAAGACTGATTATAAAAAAATAGATATTTTTTGCAATGGAGATGAAAGTAATTGGCAGTCCTTAAAACAGAAGAACTTACCTACGTATACAGCGAGGGTACACCATTTGAAAAAACAGCAGTTGACCATGTAAACCTTGAAATAAACGAGGGGGAAATGGTAGGTGTAATAGGTCATACAGGTTCGGGAAAGTCCACGCTTATACAGCATTTCAACGGACTTATCAAAGCGACAAGCGGTCGGGTTCTTCTCGACGGCGTTGATATATGGGCGGACAAGACAAAAATCCGTGATGTACGTTTTCAGGTCGGACTTGTCTTTCAGTATCCCGAATATCAGATTTTTGAGGAGACTGTATACAAAGATATAGCTTTTGGCTGTAAGAACATGGGGCTTGACGATGCTGAAATAAAAAGGCGTGTTTTTGAAACTGCCTCTGATATCGGGCTTTCCGAAGAACTTCTCGGACGTTCGCCTTTTGAACTTTCGGGTGGACAGAAAAGACGTGTTGCCATTGCTGGAGTTATGGCTATGAAACCGAAAGTACTTATTCTTGACGAGCCTGCCGCAGGACTTGACCCGTCGGGACGTGACAAAATTTTTGAATGTATTAAAAATTACCACAGAAAATATAATAATACAATTCTCATTGTTTCTCACAGTATGGAAGATACGGCTTCTTTTGCAGACAAGATTCTTGTCATGAATCAGGCTAAGGTATTTTGTTATGACGATACGGTGAATGTTTTTGCACGTGCGGAAGAAATAACGGAAATAGGTCTTGATGTTCCGCAGATTACAAAAGTATTTATCGAACTTAAAAAGCGTGGTCTTGACTTCGGAAAGGATGTCTATACGGTTGACTATGCAAAGAAACTTTTACTTGAATATTTAAATGAAAGGCAGGGACGGTAATTTGCTGAAAGATATTACAATAGGTCAGTTTTTTCCCGGTGACAGCATAATTCACCGTCTTGACCCACGATTCAAAATAGTCATGACGTTTATTTTTATTATCATGATTTTTACGGGAGAATCAATGATATGTCTCGGAATAGGTGCGGTATATACTTTAACGGCGGTTCTGCTTTCAAAGATAAAGCTTAAAATGTTTGTGAAAAGCGTTAAGCCGCTTATGCCGTTTCTGTTTATTACGGCTTTTTTGAATATACTGTTTGTGAGTGACGGAACGGTTTATTTTCACTGGAAATTCATAAAAATCACCTCTGAGGGTATCAACGTAAGTGTTTTTATGATAATAAGAATAGTTATGCTTATTGTCGGGAGTTCACTGCTTACCTATACCACTTCACCCATTACTCTTACAGACGCAGTTGAAAGACTGCTCTCACCGCTTAAAAGATTTAAGTTTCCCGTTCATGAGCTGGCAATGATGATGTCAATCGCACTGAGATTTATTCCCACACTGATTGAAGAAACTGACAAAATAATTTCCGCACAGAAAGCAAGAGGTGCGGAAATAGACACAGGCAGTCTTGTGAACAGGGCAAAGAATCTTGTGTCTATACTGATACCGCTTTTTATTTCGGCGTTCAGACGTGCGGACGAACTCGCAACAGCTATGGAGTGCCGTTGCTACAGCGGAGGAGAGGGACGGACAAGACTTCGTCAGTTGAAATCTTCGTCGAGGGACTATATAGCACTTTCGGTTACGGTTTTTTTTCTGCTTTGTGTTATTGTGACAAATCTGATTTATAGTTAGAGAGAGGTCAAAAATGGAACATAATTTAAAAAGAGAGATTACAAAAAATAACGGAAACAGTAATTTAAAAAAATTAATTTCTGCTGTAGGCAAAAACAGATTTTTCAGGTTTATGGACGAAAAAGGAATTTTCTGTTTTCTGCTGTCGTTTATAATTCCTGTTGCTGTAATGATTTACGTTTTTGCACAGAACGGCATACACCCTTTCGGTGACAGACAGATTCTTGTTGTTGACTCATGGCATCAGTATTTTCCGTTCTTCCGTGTTGAAAGGGAAAAACTTATGGACGGCGGTTCGTTTCTTTATTCGTGGCAGAACGGAATGGGTACGAATTTCCTTTCACTTATATCTTATTATGCGTCAAGTCCGCTGAACTGGCTTTCCGTATTTTTCAGCGACGAAAACGCACGTGATGCTTTTACTTTCATACTCATAGCAAAAATAGGTTTCAGCGGAGCATTTTTCAGTTGTTTTCTTCGGTATACATACAAAAGAAAAGACATCTCAATCTGTATATTTTCGGCAATGTTCGCACTTTGCAGTTATGTTCTCGGATATTACTGGAATGTAATGTGGTTTGACACGGTTGCACTGTTTCCGCTTGTAATGACAGGAGTTGTGGCAATATGCCGTGAAAGAAAATGGAAGCTGTTTACATTCTCGCTTGCGTTGTCGCTCATTTCAAGTTATTACGTAGGATATTTTACCTGTATATTCTGTATATTCATGTTTGCGGCTGCGGGTATAATAGAACCAAAGGGCATAAAGGACTTTTTCATAAAATTATACATAATGGTACGTTCTTCTTTGCTTGGAATAGCCTTGTCCGCATTTATTACGCTTCCTGCTTATTTCGGACTGCAACTGACTTACAGTGCGAATAATGTTTTTCCGCAGGATACGACTTTCTATGAAAAGTGGACTGATTTATTTGCAAATCTGCTTTCTTTCAGTCAGCCTGCGAAAGTAGAGGGACTGCCTAATTTTGCCTGTGGAATGTTGGCGGTATTTCTGTTTGGTGTGTTTGTTTTTTCACTTGGCATTAAAATACGTGAAAAAATATCCGTTCTTGTGATGCTTTCGGTTATTGTTGTAAGCTGTAACATGAACAAGCTTAATTATATATGGCACGGTTTCCACTTCACAAACCAGATTCCGTACCGTTTTGCGTTTATATTCAGCTTTGTACTTGTTGCGGCGGCATTTCGTGCATACGACGTTATGATGAAAAAGGGCATAACCGTTTATCAGATTGTTCTTTCACTTATTGCTCCGTCTGTAATTTTTTATCTGAATTACCGTAAGAATCCCGATGATTTTTCATTTGTCGGTGCAAATAAGACGGTATTCATAATAGCTGTTGCGATTACTCTTGCACTTGCGGTTTGTTCGTCGGTTTTCAGTAAAAAGAGCAGAAATAATATTATTTTTATTCCTGTACTGGCTGTTGTGTGGGGAACTTTCTTCATGTTCTATACCGATTCGGACGACCATATAAAATTTGAAGATTTTTTCAACAAGGAAAAAACAGACGCTTTACAGGCTTCACTTATAGTTACTTCTTTGTTCCTGTTGGTTTTCGTACTGGTGAAAATTATAAATATAAAGAATCAGTCAGTGAGAAGTCATGTTACAAGTATAGGACT
>CAMWGS010000009.1 GCA_947173865.1 uncultured Ruminococcus sp. | reverse complement strand
TTCGTAGAGTTTGAACTAGAGGCTTCTCAGGCACGGCGTCGCCACTTGACCGACCTACCAATATTTTTTGAGTCTGCTTTTGCAGTCTTTTGGTCGTGTCTTTTTTCTCTGAAAAATTTTTTTGATTTTTTTCAATTTAGAACTTGCCTTTTATTTGCAGGTCTTTTTTTAATTCATACTTATGTAAAACTGCCGTCACTGCCTATCATAGCTAAAATAAGAATAAACCGTACTATAATTTCAAGTGTACCGACAACCAAATCAATCCAAGCTTTTGCACTGTCAGCTTCCTTGTTTTTAATGGCAAGCGTTCCACAAATCGTTGCAGGAATACCAAAAAGCAAACCTATCACACAAAGACAAATCAACGGTATTCCCCACATGGAACACTGTAAAGAAGTTGCCTCATAATTCGTCTTGTTATACTATTCCCCTAAACTCCAATAGATAAAATCCACTCTCTGCCCGTGATAGAGGAGATACACTTTTTGGATAGATTATTAATAGTATCACACAGACGGTCCATTACTTTAGCAAGCGTTGAAAAGCACTCATTACGAAATCCTTTTTCACGAATTTCATCCCAGATCTGTTCAATTGAATTCATCTCGGGTGTATATGGCAGAATAAAAAACATTACAATGTTACCAGATATCTGTATACTTTCCGACTTATGCCAGCGAGCCCCATCATATGCCAGCACGATCATATCATCCGCAAATTCTTTTGATAACTCCTGCAAAAACAGATTCATGCAATCTGTGTTACAATAAGGTATGATGAGGAAAAAGCTATCGTCGTTTTTTGGCTCGACAGCTCTGTAAACGACCTGTATTCACGAATATGATGACACGGAACAGACGGTCGGATGCCCTTTTGACACCAGCAGTATTTCAGTTTATTGATCCAGCCGAACCTTTTTGCCGTCTGTTGAATTGTGGAAAGTCTGCTTTTCCTCTGCAATTCGCTTAATTTTTTTGAGGCATTGATCGCCTCAGGACTTGCTTTCTTTGGATGTCGGCTTCTTGGCTTGATCTTTCTCCGGCTGTGTCGATGGAGTACTCTGTAGATCTGAACACTTTCAGCCTTTTCCTTGAATGCGTTTAAAAATGCTTCTTCCTCTTCATAAGTCAGTTTGGGTGGTCTGCTGCCTTTGTTTGTTGGCACCAATGCCTCAATCCCGACTTGCAGGAATTGCCTCACCCATTTTCTTACCATTCGTGGGTCGGCTTCTAACATTTCAGCTATATCTTTATTTCGCTTCTCTTTAAAGAAGTCATAGGCCGTGGATATGAAATCAGTCCGAGAGTTCTTACACATATAATTCAGTATGCGTCATCGGATATGGTAGAAATGGTACTTAATACCGGCACAGAAATGGAAGATAACATTATGCTGAAATGTAATCTTGCTTCAAAGGCAACTACAAAACTTCTTATTGAAAGAGGTGCAAATTTAAACCCGACTTTTGTGAAAGACGAAGAACAGTACGGAAGTTATGACGGTGAAAACTTCAATTTAAAACGATTCTATGAAAAATATTGCCGTGATGATTTGGTTGAACTTCTTGAAGAGTATGAATAATTCAAATAATAAAAAAGCTGTACATTTTAGTGTACAGCTTTTTTCTGATTTGTCCCACAAAAGAATATTTTATAAATGATTACCTTATATGTGCAGATATCAGCAATCAATTTATTTGCTTATAATCATTTTACGCATAACAACAAGGTCAAATGCATCAAGTCTGTTGTCCTTGTGTACATCACCTGCGAGTGAATTTTTAAGTGTTCCTGCTCCGAGAATATACTTCTGCATTGCAACAAGGTCAGATATGTTGAAAAGACCGTCATTTGTAACGTCACCCTCAACAGTTTCTGCGGTATACTCATAGACTACCTGAACATTAGTATATTTAATGTCTATAACGTCGTCAACACCTGCTTCCTGTTTTTCGGAAGAATCCCACCATTTCTGAAGTTCAATCTTTCCGTCGGCAATTACAGCTTCAACGTACTCTCCGTCATTGCTCAAAGTTCCGTCAAACTTGACTTCTGCGGTTGAACCGTTTCCGAGCTTGAGACTGTAGCTTTCAGAAGTCCAGAATTTGTTACCGTTGCTGTCAACTGCGTTTATGGAAACGGCACAGCCTGCCGAACCCCATGACGAACCCGCACTTGACGTTACATCAGCTGTCATAATAACTTTTTTGAGGTGTTCGGGGTCTTCTATCGGGATTTCCACAAATCCGTCGCTGTTAATCATACTTTCGGATTTGTCAAATGTAACAATATTCTGAACAGGCTTGTTATCGTCGTCTTTTTTCAGACCCTCAAAGTCAGAAGTGTCGTCACTTATAACTACCATTGCTGCGGAGAAAGCAGGAAGTTCAACGTTTACAGTGTTACCCGAAACATTATCAATTACATCAATAAGCCGTATTTCGTCAGAATCGCCATAAACAGCATAAACCGCTGCCGCTTCATATTCTGTATCCGAATTTTTAAGAATAATTGACGCATTTTCACTGTCCGTCATACTTTTGTTTGTAATCATAGCAGTGACTAAACTGTTGTCATTATCATTTATTGAAGCGTATGAACTTGAAAGGGAAACGTCGTCCGTAACTGTAGGAACAAGAGTATTTCCGAAACTTCCGCCGTTACCGTCGTAATTGGTATAGAGGTTAATTCCCGAGAATATGAAAGATTCACCACCCCAAAGAGCAGCAAAGTAAACCCCCGCATCCGCATAACAGCCCAGAGCTTCAGCCTGTGCGATAGTTCCGCTGACATCTTCACCACCACCGAAATTATACTCGGAAATAGCAAGCTTTGTACCAGGGTAATAAGTATCAATTGATTTCTGAACAGTCGGAAGTATCGGCACATTTTCCTGACACCACTGACCTATCCAGCTGTTTTCGGCAAATCCCTTTTCATAAAGTGTACGGACGGACTGAACTCTGTCCTCTGCTCCCTCTCTTGCAGATTCCGAATAATAATGTATGTCAAGAACATCAAGAAGACGTGTTCCGTTTTTGTCCTCAGCCTTTTTCATTTCGTCAAGATAATAATCTATATACCAGTGATAACCACCTTTTGCTTTTATCTGTTCCCATTCGTCACTGCTGTCGTCGTCTGCGAGATGGTCATAAGCAGTATAACCGAAAAGAGCAGGACCGAATATTTCTGCATTGGGGTCAATAGACTTGACAGCAGATGCCATTTCAACAGACTTATCAGTAAGTTCAGCCATACCTACACGCTCAGGGTGGATTCTGCTGTGAGTATGATGCCAAAGTGCAGGTTCATTGTCGAGACTGTAAGCCTGAATACCCGTTGCCGACTTTGAATCACCCAGTTTATTCACAATATAGTTTACATATTCGTCCATGTATACAGTACCGTCATTCAGGTCAGGCTCTGTATCAAATTCCGAACCTTTTGTTATGCTGACTTTATTCCAGCGTTCTGACGGTGCGGCTTCTTCTTCAGAAACTGTTCCGTCCTTGTCGGCTGCAACATACCCTGCAAGCTGTAAAGTGGTAAGCTTATAATTAAAACCGTACTTTGTTCCCTCAGAAGAAAATTTCCGAACACAGTCGGCAGGTTCGTCAGATGTTGAAAGATTATTATCAGAACTGTATTTCCAGTCAGAGCCAGCATTTGAAGCATTTGTTTCCCAGTTATAAGCAGTCATACGGTTACCACCCTGACGTACTGCATTTACTTTTACGTTTTTATAATTGGACTGATTGCCGTACTGGTTTATACCATATATATACGGACTTATTTCTTTTTTCTCTCCGCCCAAATCAATATTAATATTCATGTCATAGCTTCCTGCCGCATTTACGGACGGTATGGTACAGGTTGCCGAAATTGCCGAAAATGTTACGGCAAGGGCAGTAAGAAAAGCGGTTTTTTTCATTGTTATTCCTCCTCGGATAATTTTTTTTCTTCGCTCCACAATGATGCCTGAGGGACAGGTGTGTCGTTTGCCACATTCGGCATACGGAAAGGACCATGTTCCCATGTATCTACATATAAATCGTGGAACTGGATATATCGGGTCAATGACTTTGCAATTGTCAGAAGAAGCGTAACAGGCATACTGTTAACATATCCGTAAACTATCGACTGCTTGTTATCCACTTCAACAGAAACTCTCCACACTATTCCGAAACGGTCCAGTCTGTCCATGATATATTCCACTTTTTTCAACGGAATATTCATGCGTACAGAAATAGTTTCAAGTGACTGCATTCTGTTTCTTACTCCGCTTCCGAGATAACAGATAATTTTTATTGCGTCCTCATCTGCGAGAGTCTGAAACAAACCTACCACTCTTTCGGAAGCGTCAACATAGCAATTAAGTCCGTTTTCAGGCACTTTCATAAAACAGAAATATTTAAGGTCATCATTAAGGCGTGCAATTGCAATTTCATTGTCTGTTATTACTTCGGCATACGTTTCCATCTCAAGTTCTTTTGGATAGGTTACTTTTGAAAGACGGTACTGATTATAGGCACTCATCATTGAATAGAAAAGTTTCATTATCAGGTCAGCACGTTCCTTTTCTGGTGTCTGACGTATCTTATCCATAAGCATCTGTTCTAAATCAGGCTCGGCACGTTCTTCGACGACTCCAAAAAGAACATCTATGGATATACCGAGAGTCTTAGCTATAATGGGTATAAGTTCACTGTCAGGAAAACTGCCGTTTTCCCATTTTGAAACAGCCTGCGGTGTGACATTTATTTTTTGGGCAAGCTGTCCCTGAGTAAGTCCGCTCCGTTTACGGTACTTTGTAAGATTTTCACTGAATTTTAAAGTCATTGTTTACTCCCTGAGTTTTACAATTGTTTTTACTTCGGTTGTCTGTATATATTATATCACAATAACCAGTTGTTTTCAAGCAACATTAATTCCATAAAATCAACTGTATGTTGTTTTTTGAATAAAAATAAACTCCGCAGTTTTTCGGTTTGTGTTGACATTGTCAATAATATATGATAAAATTATGATAATACAGAATTAAAATTTGAATAAAAGGAAATGGTTGTAAGTATGAATACAAATGAGACGGCTGATTTAATTGCGGGTAAAATCAGACAGCCCCTGTGGGAAAACTGGTATATAAAAGAAAAAATAGGCTCCGGAACATTCTGCAACGTATATCGTATAGAGGCAAAAAGAATAAACAGAACAGATACCGCTGCTCTTAAAATAGAGCCTATTCTTGCAGAAGAAAGATTCAGTGATAATGAAGAAAGAAAAATAAGTTATATTGAAAAAAGAAAACAGTCAGTTGTAAATGAAACAGAAATAATGTATATGCTGAAAGACTGTCCGAATATAGTCGCATATCAAGAAGAAGATATGCGTGAATTTTATATTGACGGAAAATTTGAAGGCTATTATTTTTTAGTACGCATGGAACTGCTTGAAAATGTACATATGCTTATAATACACAAACAGTTTGATTTATCGGAAAATAATGTCCTTAAGCTTGCAAGGGAAATAGGCAACGGCATAAAATCAGCACACAGCATGAATGTTCTGCACAGAGATATAAAACCTGAAAACTTATTCGTTTCACAAAACGGAGTATATAAACTGGGTGATTTCAATATATCAAAACGTGCCACTTCAGCAAGGTCAGTAGCAGGAACTCCCCAATATATGTCACCCGAAATCGACAGTGCATCAACAAACATAAATGGTTATACCGCACAGGCTGATATTTATTCTTTCGGAATATGTCTTTATCAGATGATGAACGATTATCTTCTGCCGTTTGAAGAAAATTTTTTTGATGATGATGCAATAAACAAAAGAAGAAGCGGTGTTCCTTTACCACCTCCTAAAAATGCTTCTCCCGAATTCAGCTATATTATTTTAAAAGCCTGTGCCTTTAATCAACAACAACGGTATCATTCAATAGACGAAATGCTCTATGATTTGAACCATATTAATTCTATATCCCAAACAATAAGTAACAGAACTGAATATGCAAGAAATGACACCATGTCAGTTCCCTTTCCGAATCCTAACCCTGTTCCATATCCTACTCCTATACCTGCTCCCAATCCATTTCCATATCCTGCACCTAATACACATAATAACAAAACAGCAAAATCAATACTTACTATCTTTATTATTCTGATACTTCTTGTTACTGTAGGAATCTCTGCTTTTATCCTGTTCGGTGACAGAAACAGCGATGACGATATTAAATCAGACAGAAATACAACTACAAAGTATTCAGAATCCAAAGACGAAAACCCTGATGATTCCGAATCTTCCGAAACGTCAGAAACACCGCCTGAAACTTATCAGGAAATTTTAACTGAATCCCCCGTAACCGAAGAAATTACCGAACCTGAAACAGAACCGGTTACAGAAGCAGAACCAAGTGATTATCCTCCTTCATTCAGTTACATTTCAGCAACAAGTGAACTTCCTTCAATATCAAACAATGATGGAAATTTCTATTATAACATTTCAAATGTTACTGATGATAATTATTCTACCTGCTGGGCTGAAGGTACTTCAGATGCAGGAATAAATGAAAGTATTCTCATGTCTGCCGACAGAAAGCAACACGTAAGCGAGATAACCATTACCAACGGTTACTATAAGAATGAGGAACTTTTTTATAAGAATAACAGAGTAAAAAACTGTAAATTTGAATTTTCCGACGGTACATCTCAGGAAGTTACTTTACTCGGTGAATATTCAGAACAATCAAACCTTATAGTTTTTGACCCGCCGGTTGATACTGAATATATTAAAATTACTATTCTGAGCATATATCCGGGAAATAAATACAATGATACCTGTATTTCCGAAATTTCAGTAAAATAAACAGGAGATGTTTAAATGGAAAATAAAAAGAAAAGTTTCAGACCGTTCATTATCGTAATTATTATTGTTCTGATATGTATCGGTATTTTATTCGGATTATTTTTTTACAGAAATCATAGTAAAAAAGAACCTGTAAAAACAATAGATTCATTTATGTACGCTCTCAATCATGATAATATCAAAGGAATGTTAGAATGTATTGAACCTACAGAAGCAGATGCAATAAGATTCGGTCTGGAAAAAATTGACGAAATAACAGACAGTGAAATTACTAAGAAACTTACAGATTATCTGCCGTTTTTGTCGGCTTATCTGAAAATTGATGTATTCCCTGAATTTGATATTGAAATAATAGACACAGACGTTAACGGCAAAAAAGCTGTTGTTACCATAAGTATCAATGAAAGCGAAACATATTATGATATACATTTAATAAAACTCGACAATAAATGGTATATCCAATATGCATCAAAATCAGACTGACATATTTTAATATAATAAAATTTGTATGAAAAGAGTGTCAGAAATGAATAATAAATTTATATATCTATGTATTGTAATAATTCCTTTTTTTACTGCCTGTACTGATAAAATTGTAGAAAATCATATGAATTATGAATATGAAACTTTTTACGAAACCGATACAACAGAAAATAAAACCACACAAACTACTGTCACACCGAAAACTGATGTCAGTTCTTTCAATATTGTCACTTCTGTTTCCACAAGAAAAGTAACTGTATCGACTGTTGAAAAAAAAGACCTGCCTGACGGTGAACTTGTACGTATACTTGATTATATCCCCGACGCAGTAATAGACCTGCGTTACGCCACATCAAATAACTTTACCAAAACCGTGATATATGAAGATTCTGAAGCTTATCTCTGTTATGGTACGGTTAAAAAACTGGCAAAAGTGCAGAATGAACTTAAAGAAAAAGGATTCAGTATTATTATATGGGACGCTTACAGGTCGTCAGAAGCACAGTACAGACTATGGGAAGTATATCCCGACCCTACATATGTAGCAGACCCACGAAACGGCACTACAAGCCATGGCAGAGGAAATACAATAGATTTGGGAATTGTCTGTACTGACGGAAGTGAAGTTGAACTACCGTCAGGTTTTGATGAATTTTCATTGCTTGCAGACAGAGACTATAGTGATGTTTCAGAGGAAGCAGCTGAAAATTCCCGTATGCTTGAAGAAATAATGAATAAATACGGATTCAACGGATACTGGGGTGAATGGTGGCATTACTCCGACGAAAACACATATACTCTTATAATTCCTGAAACATGAAAGATATGGAATTTTCATACGGAAAGGAACTTCTATGAACAGAAAAAATCTGACTGAAACTATAATAAAATCAATATCCTCACACCCATATCTCTTTGCTTTAGGAATATGCCTTATAATTAATCCGTTTTTTCTCGGAGCAACTTATAATATTCCGTCAAATGCACTATGGATAGAAACATTCATTATAACAGCACTGATATTTATATTCGGATACTACAGATATAAAACCGATAAACTGAATAAATCGGGATTCATAATATTTACAGTCAGTGCGGTTATTGCAAATCTTTCAGCAGTATCATTGTACGCTTCGTCTGAAAATAAAGCCCTATGGCATTTTACAGGCGGATATATCATAATTTTTATTCTTTACTGTCTTGCTGACTCAAAAAAATACCGTACACAGTTAAATTCACTGCTGATAATCGGAACAGGCTTTCTGCTGAAAATGTATTATGTTTTACAGACTTCCGTTTATACACGTCAGCATGATTTGGGTTCATTCGGTTCGGACGCAGGTCATGCAGGATATATTGAATATTTATTATTCAATCATCATATTGCCGATTTTGATGTACGTGACAGGTGGCAATTCTATCACCCTCCCCTGCATCATACAATAAGTGCAATATGGATACATATAAACGAAAATATATTCCTTACAGGTCGTGACCCTGCCAGAGAGAGTCTGCAAACCCTTACACTGTTCTATTCAATGTGCATTATAATTTCCGCATACCGTATCCTCAGACATTTCGCACTTAAAGGAAAAGCACTTTATATACCCCTTACAATAATTTCTTTTCACCCTGCATTTATACTGCTTTCGGGAAGTATAAACAATGATATTTTGTCTGTAGCGTTTATACTCGGTGCAGTTATAACAACGCTGAAATGGTATGAAAATCCGACAATGAAAAATATTCTGAAAATTGCCGTCTGTATCGGACTTGGTATGATGACCAAACTTTCCGCCGCACTTGTTGCACCGTCTGTGGCAGTAATATTTCTCATAGTCTTTATAAAAAAAATCAGAACCGACGGAAAAAAACTTCTCATACAGTTCTGTGCGTTTGCAGGAGTATGTTGCCCGCTTGGATTATGGTACGGAATACACAATTTTATAAAGTGGAAAATTCCGCTGACGTATGTTCAGGAACTTGACAAAGGAATGCTTCAGTATATCGGAAACCAAAGTTTTTTGTCAAGAATAACCGACTTTTCACCAAAACAGTTCCGCAGTGTTTTTGTACGGTGGGCATATGAAGAAAACGGTGAAGTAATGGGATATAACGAATATAATCCGCTTGTTGCCATACTGAAAAGCTCATTGTTTGAGGAAAGTATAAATGAAAGTTGTTTTCCCGAAAATTCATTCATGAACAAAGTGGCAACCGTATTTTTCATTATCGGCACTGTTATGGCATTGTATGTATTTATTGCCATGATAATAATGTGTTTCAGAAAGTGCCGAATGAATGCCGACGAAAAAATATTCTTTGTAACATTCTACCTAACAATGATGATTAATTTCTATAAGATGTGCTGTGATTACCCTTTCACTTGTACAATGAATTTCAGGTATATCACACCCACCGTAATTACAGGAGCTTTATTTACAGGTATTATTTCGGATAAAATCATTTCACAAAAGACAAAAAAAGGCCGAATAGCAATATACATTACAGAAGCAATGACATTTCTGTTTGCATTATTTACAATAATTATTTATCTTGCTGTCGGTTGTATATCCGAATAAAACAAAACAATGAATAACAAAAGCCTGTAAATTCATTTCTGAAAATACAGGCTTTTTTGTCAACTAAATATTCTTTCCGAGTTCATATGCTTTTTCGGGATAATCCGTCTTTTTAAGTGCGTCAACATCAACGCAGTCCACACCGATAACAGTTCCTGCAATTTCCCATTCAAGAAAATTTGACATTCCCCTGAAAGACGCAACAGCACCCTCAGCCGATTCCATAGTATCATCAGCCATTGTTATCATAAGTGCGGTTTTCTTATTACCATGAAGTGCTGAATCATTGGCATAAAAACGGTCTATTACCGTGCGAATCTGTGCATTCATAGCATAATAATAAATCGGTGTCACAAATACAACTGCGTCTGCCGTAAGAAGAACGGGATTCAGTTCTTCCATATCGTCTTTAAACGCACAGCCTGTATCCGTATTATGACACTTTTCACAGGCAATACATGGGTGTACTTTTTTAAATGCCGAATCAAAACGAAATACTTCATGTCTCGCTTCTTCCGCACCTTTTATAAATTGTTCTGTCAGAAGTGCTGTCGTGCCGTTTTTGTGTGCACTTCCCGTAATTACCAGTATTTTCATTACTAATCCTCCTTTTTATTTTTTATATAATTCAGCCATACAGACGAACCGGACAATCTTTTTATTTCCGATAATTCATAACCCTCAATGTTACTGTTATAAAACAAAGGTTTTCCGTCTGTCTCTGCCACAACAGGTGCAAGAACAATACTCAACTCGTCAATTACGTTTTCAAGTTCAAAAACGCCGTTTATGACACTTCCACCCTCAAGAAGCAGTTTCCGTATTCCAAAAAGATTATAAAGTTTATCAAGTACAAGCGGTAAATCTGTTTTTTCCTTTCCGCCGAAAATATATGAAACGCCGATATTCCGCAAATACGCAAGATAGTCGTTTGATACCGTTTCGCAAAGCACTTCAATAATATGTGCATTTCCGTAACCGTCGTCATCATCTTCAATTTTATTGATTTTCCAACCAAGTTTACCGTATCTGTCGAATGAAACCGCAAAAAATCCGTTATTATTATTCGCAACAAAATCTTCACGCTTTACTTTTACATCTTTAAATTCCGACAAGTCCGGCTGATAATCGTGTGTGAAACTTTCTTCCATTGTAATTCTACCACAGGCAAAAGCGTCTGCATGATAATCACGGTTAATCTGATAGTAACATTTCTCCGCCTGCTCACACTGCTGACTTCTAAGAAAAGCACCTGTCACCTTGCCGTCCAATGACATTACCATGTGACATATAATATATGGTCTTTCCATAATCATATACCAAGACTTTCCGTCCATTTTTTCAGGTCTGCAACTGAATATCCGCCGTTAAGAAGTTTCCCCTCTTTTATAACCGTATTATCGGCAACACTGCATTTCAATTCAGCAACTGTATTTCCGAAACCGCTTCCTCCCGAAGTAGCAAAGAGAATAATTGTCTTTCCCGAAAAATCATAACTTTCAAGAAACGTGTTTATAATTGTCGGTGCAACATACCACCATACAGGAAAACCTAAAAAAATCACATCATATCCTGCAATATCAGCATTTTTATCCGCAATTGCAGGACGGATTGTTTTGTCATGCATTTCAATGTAATTACGGGAATTTTTGTCCGTCCAGTCAAGGTCGGCACTTGTATAAGGTGTTGCAGGTCTGATTTCGTAAAGGTCAGCACCTGTTGCCTCAACCAGTTTGCCCGCAACACCTGCGGTCACACCGCTTGCCGAAAAATACGCCACTAACTTCCTGCTCATTTTACATACTCTCCTTTAAAATTTCTACAATTTCTTCATGGTTCAGAGTCTTGTAACCACCATCACAGATAAATGAACCGTCTGCAATACCGTCAAGCATATCCTCAGTCACACCAAGTTCACTGATATTCATGACAAGTCCTATTTCCTTCATCCATGATTCCATTGCACACAATCCTTCGGAAGCTGTTTCTTCTTCTGTTTTGCCGTCAGGGTCAACGCCCCACACATTTACAGCAAAACGTCTGAATTTTTCAAGACCGTAAGGCATTATATGGCGGTAATACGCCATTGAAACAGCTGAAAGCGTCATGCCGTGCGTTGCGTCGGTATACGCACCTACAGACTGTCCAATCATATGAACCATCCAGTCAGTCGTTTTTCCCTTTGCTACCATTGTATTCAATGCCCATGTAGCTATCCACATAATATTACTGCGTGCTTCATAATCTTCCGGATTCTCCACCGCAATACGTGAACTGTGAATAAGCGACTTCATAAGTCCCTCCATGACATAATCAGACGTACAGTCATCAGAATCAGAAAAATACTGCTCTGTAATATGGTTCATAATATCATAAAATCCTGACGTCATCTGATATACGGGCAGTGTGAAAGTATATACGGGATTCATAATTGAAAACTTCGGGAAAACGTTTTCACCAAAAACATGACCTATTTTAAGCTTTGCTTCGTGATTTGTAATAACCGCACCGCCGTTCATCTCCGAACCTGTTCCGACCATTGTCAGAACACAGCCTACAGGAATAATCTTATTATCCACATCTTCCATACGCAGATAATATTTCTCCCACGGGTCATCTTTACAGTAAACAGATACAGACAACGCTTTTGCATAGTCACATACAGAACCTCCGCCCACTGCAAGAATAAGGTCAATATTATTTTCCCTCGCAAGCTTACAGCCTTCGTAAAGCTTATCAACTGTCGGATTCGGCATAACGCCTGAAAGTTCAATGATATTTTTTCCGCAGTCGGTAAGTATTTTAACTACTTCGTCGTAAATACCTGACTTCTTTATTGAACCTCCGCCGTAAGTAAGCAGGACATTTTTGCCGTAACTGGCAAGTTCGTCAACAAGATGCTTTAATGAATCCTTTCCGAAATGGATACGTGTAGGATTACAATAAGTAAAATTTCCTAACATAAGATACCTCCTGTTTCATTCTTCAGAATTATATACTTCTTTTGCCATACGCAAAGCCGCCCATGCTTTCGGCCAGCCTGCATAAAAAGCGGCATGAGTCAGAATTTCCGCCATTTCTTCAGCCTTTACACCGTGATTTTTTGCATTCTGAATATGAACTTTCAGAGAATTGTCAAGAATCCCACCTGACATAAGCGAAACAACTGTTATAATACTGCGTTCTCTTGCGGAAAGCTGTTCCTTCCTTGCCCATACTTCACCAAAAAGTACATCATCATTCAATTCTGCGAATTTCGGTGCGAAATTTCCCAGTTCATCTCTTCCGGCAGTTACCTTTGCCATAAAAAACTCCTCCTTTTTATCATTCAAATCTTTCTTTGTCAAGCGTCTTTATAACTTTTGCAGGATTACCTACGACAACGGCATAGTCAGGCACGTCCTTTGTCACAACAGAACCGGCTCCCACAACAGCGTGCTTTCCCACGCATACCCCCGAAAGAATTGTTGCACCTGCTCCAATCCATGCACCCTTTTTTATAAGAACAGGTTTACAGGTAAGCACCATTCTTTCATAAAGGTCATGATTGTTTGATATAAGCTGCACGTTTGCCGCAATCTGCACATTATCTTCAATCGTGATACCTCCACGAGCCATGAAAAGAACGTTACCGTTAATAAAAACATTTTTTCCGATTCTTACATTTTCGGGACACGCCATTGAACTAAACGGAGCAGAAACAAAACTCCCCTCTCCGATATTTCCCCTGAACAGTTCTTTTAAAAGTTCCATGTACTCTGCCGTCATGGGCATGGTATGATTAAGTTTAAAAAGAATTTCACGGTTTTTCTGAGTCTCTTTCATTCCGTCGGGATTCGGTATTCTGAGGTCAACTCTTATTTCTTCACATTCCATTAATTCTGTACTCCTGAAATATTATATTTTTTATGTTGTTATTATATCATCTGGAGTTAACTCTAAGTCAAGTATATTTCTGAAACTTCTACATTGTATACAAAAATACTATTGTTTTTTGTATACAATTACCAAAGCTTATTAATTATATTCACTTTTTACTGAAAAATAAAAAACGCCGTTTGTATCATTACAAACGACGTTATATCTTCATATATCCTGCAAATCAGCATACGGAATATCATTCTCAAGATTATCCCTTGCAATATCATTGTCAATAACCGTATATGCGTCGGATATCGGTACTTCATGTGAGTATGATTTATTATGCCATACTTTCTGAGAAGGACCTGATGTTCCTGCAATTATCGGATTAATACGGGATTTTCCTGATTTGGCTTTTCCCTGAATTTCAGGCACAGACGGTTCTCTGTCTCTTGACGGATTATCAATGTCAGCCCGTTTCATTCCCTTTTTTGCCATGTTCATCACCTCCTTATAATTATCTGCACAATTATATCATTTATTCACAATATAAAGTCTATCTGCATTTATCTTAAAAATTAATTTTATAAAACGACTGCAACAATTTCCAGAATCCTACGACTAAGTAGTGAAGATATATTTTCAGAAAGGAGCAGATATATGGATAACGGTGCAAGTAGCTACCACCGTTTTCTTGAAGGAGACAAGAATGCTCTTGCTAGTATAATCCGTGAATACAGAGACGGACTTGTGCTGTATATATGTAGTTGTACTGACAATATATGTACTGCGGAAGAAATTACAGAAGAAGTATTTATAAAACTGTATGTTAAAAAACCAAGATTTTCAGGAAAAAGTTCTTTCAAAACATGGCTTTATTCCATAGGACGATTTACAGCAATTGACTATATCAGGAAAACTTCAAAACTTAATTCAGTTCCGATTGACGATTTTTACTCACTTGCAGATAAAGAAGAAATCGAACATAACTATATAAAAGATGAACAGAAAATTATGATTCATAATGTAATACAAAAACTCAATCCTGACTACAGACAAGTACTTCATCTTGTATATTTCGAGGAATTTGATACTTCGCAGACCGCAAAAATAATGCACAAAACCAATCGTCAGATTACGTATTTGCTTTACAGGGCAAAGAAATCTCTTAAATCAGAACTTGAAAGAGAGGGATTTATCTATGAAGAGCTATGAGGATATTACAGAAAGAGTATTCAGAAAGGGAGATATTATTCTTGAAAAAAGACGCAGAAGAACAGAAACAATAAAAAGAACTTCTCTTGCACTTTCAGGAATATGTGCTGTTATTCTTGTCGGGTTCGGAATATGGAAAAACAATGATATAAAAAATGCAGTAAATAATTATTACAATGACTGTCCGATTATTACAGAAAATGATGATTCACCTTCTTCACAAACAAATACGGAAATTTCTGTCCAGACTTCTGTTACAGAAAAAAATATCCTCTCGACAACAAATACAGGTTCTGATATTACGGAAAATCACACCACATTCTCTCAAACAACAACCGTAAATGCCAGCACTGCAAATAATACGGTTCAAACCACAACAATTATAACACAGCATTCTTCACTTAATAAAACAGAAACACAGGCAGAACCTTTGCAAGAAACAATTCAGACAACAATCAGTTCAACAATGCAAACAGATTTAATTGTGACGAATATCACAACCACGTCGCAAAATATTGATGACGAAAGGAGTTTTTATATGAAAAAGCTTACATCTTTTATATCAGCTATTACAATGGCATCTGCGGCTGTACCAATAACAGGTAATGCTGTTTATACTATCGACCCACTAAGATACTGGCCTGGAGAAAAGGAAATCTTTTCTAAAATGGAAAGCGGAGAATTGGAAATTGACATAGACGGCAACGGAGAATTCGACATATTTGACTGCTATACGCTTCAATGCTATTGTGCACAGACATACGATGGTTTTAATTATTTTGATTCAGAAACAATGCAGCGTATTGAAGCTATTGCCGACTACGGCGAAGACGGACAAGTAGGTTATGATGATTCAACCACATTAATGAGATACTTTATGGTAAGCAATAAACTCAAACGTGAATATTTTACTTCTACCTACTACGACCCTGAATTCCCATCCGAATATAACGAAGTTCATAATTCGGATTATTATCCTAATTCTCCAGCTGCATACAGTTTTACAAACTCGCTGAATCGAAATTCAAAAGCTCTCCGTGCAGGCTATTACGTTTTAGCTGAAATGTATGAAAATGGTACCATCGACCTCGACTTCAATGGAAACGGTCAACTGGACGTAGGAGATATCTTTGATGTTTTTGTATATGATACTATAACAGGCGGCTATGACCACCCTATGCTTATAAAGGAAGGTTATCCCGATATAGACACAGCAAAGACGCTTATTTCTGAAGAGGAACAGAAAAGATGTGAAGAAGCATTCTTACAATGTCCTTACCCTTTCATACATTGGAGCGGTGCTAGTGATGATATTGGTAATTTCGATTACTATGTAACACTCTATATTGCAGGACATATTGAACTGAAACCCGAATACTTTACTGAAGAGTATTATGTTGAAACAATCGATAATTATGTAAAAGCATATGGACTTCACTACCGCATGGAAGATGCAGTAGTTGCTTTGGGTCTGAAAAAAGACGATGATGCATGGCTGAAACTTGACCAGAATGAATTCAATACTGTTTTCGATGCATATTGTAACGATGTGGAAAACAGTCTGCGTTCTGCTCCTGATATAAATATGGACGGAGTTGTTGACTATAAAGATTACTTCGATTCCAACATTTATTTCGACGATTTAATAAACTCCAGAACTGCTGCCGAAAGTATACTTCCGGCAGATGTATGGAATAATCTTGCAAATAACTGTGACTTCAACAACAACGGCACAAGCGGTGACATCTACGATATTACAACAGTGCAGATGTATGTAGTCAGATTTGCGGACGAAATTGAAGATTTCAATGAGAGTTACAATAAATATGTTGAAAGTCTCGGAGAAACTCCGGAAAATATTCCTGTAACTGTAAGCTATGAAGACAATGTAAAAACATTTTTAAGTCTTGATGTTAAACGTTCAGGAAATGCAAACAATGACGATGATGTGAATATTGCAGACTCAGTACTGGTTATGCAGTCAATTGCAAACCCTGACAACTACAAACTTACAACAAAAGGAAAATTCAATGCTGACGTTTACAACACAGGTGACGGTATCACATGCTCTGACGCTCTCGAAATCCAGCTTCTTGCAACAGAAAAGTAACCGTCTGTTCAGCCACATCGGCTGACTACCATGAAAAATATATAAAACTCACTATTACAAATGAAAGATAACAAAAAACACTATCGGCTCAAACCGATAGTGTTTTTACGTATATTTACTGTAACATACTTGCAATTCATTCATTAAAATGCTATAATAAATAAAAAATCAATGCATATGAACGGAGAGAAAATATGAGTATACTTAATGTTGAACACGTAACACACGGATTCGGAGCAAGACAAATACTGAATGATGCTTCATTCAGGCTTCTCAAGGGTGAACATATAGGTCTTGTCGGAGCAAACGGAGAAGGCAAATCAACATTTCTGAACATAATCACAGGCAAGCTTATGCCTGACGAGGGCAAAGTTGAATGGTGCAGACATATTACTACCGGATATCTCGACCAGTACAGCACTCTCGAAAAAGGAAAAACAATTCGTGAAGTACTGCGTGAGGCATTCACTCATCTTTCTGAGCTTGAATCCGAGATGTTGCAGTATTACGATAAAATGTCCGACTGTACAGAAGAAGAAATGAATGACCTCATGGAAGAAGTCGGCGAGATACAAAGTATCCTCGATTACAGCGGTTACTATACCATTGACGCTAAAATTTCAGAATATGCAAACGGTCTTGGTCTCAACGAAATAGGACTTGACAGAGATGTTACAGAACTTTCGGGCGGTCAGCGTGCAAAGGTACTGCTTGCGAAAGTACTGCTTGAAAATCCGATGATTCTTATACTTGATGAACCTACTAACTTTCTTGATGAAAACCACATTGTATGGCTCACAAATTTCCTTAAAAACTATGATAATGCATTTATCCTTGTTTCACATGATATACCATTTATGAACAACGTGATAAATGTTGTCTATCATGTTGAAAATGCAATCATGACACGTTATACGGGAGATTATGACAATTTTGTAAGAATGTATGAACTTAAAAAGAAACAGATAGAGCAGGCGTATGAAAAACAACAGAAAGAAATAGCCGACCTTGAAAACTTCATCGCACGCAACAAGGCAAGAGTAGCAACCACAAATATGGCTAAGTCCCGACAGAAAAAACTTGACAAAATGGACAGGATAACATTAATGCGTGAAAAGCCAAAGCCTGTATTTTCATTCAGAAAAGCACGTACTCCCGGACGGGTGGTCATAGACTGTAAGGATATCGTTCTTGGATATGATGAACCATTGACAAAACCTATTTCTGTTCAGGTGGAAAACGGTCAGAAAATAGCAATTCGTGGTGTAAACGGTATAGGTAAATCAACCCTGCTGAAAACACTTCTGAAACTGATTCCTCCGATATCGGGAACTGTAGAACATGACCAGTTTGTTGAATTCGGTTACTTTGAACAGGAGGAGGAAAATGTCTCCAATACAGCTCTGGAAGTCATCTGGAATGAGTATCCTTCCATGACAAATGCAGAAGTCCGTGCTTCATTGGCACAATGCGGTTTAACTACGGAGCATATCACATCTCAGATGAAAGTACTGTCAGGTGGTGAAAATGCTAAAGTCAGACTATGCAGAATCATGCTTAAAGAAATCAACCTGCTTGTACTTGACGAACCTACCAATCATCTCGACACAGACGCAAAGGAAGCTTTGAAAAAAGCTATAAATGACTATAAAGGAACTGTGCTGATTGTCAGCCATGAACCCGATTTCTACATGGATATCGCTGATACAGTCTGGAATATTGAAGAA
>CAMWGS010000008.1 GCA_947173865.1 uncultured Ruminococcus sp. | reverse complement strand
TGATTATATAAAATAAGAATGCCATGACTTATGGTAAATATTATTACGTACAGTTTATATGTACGGGTTGGGAGAAAATGGTATGCCAAAAAGACAGGATATCAACAAAATTATGATTATCGGCTCTGGTCCTATTATTATCGGTCAGGCGTGTGAATTCGACTATTCAGGCACTCAGGCGTGCAAGGCACTTAAAAAACTGGGATATGAAATAGTTCTTGTAAACTCTAACCCTGCCACTATCATGACAGACCCCGATGTTGCCGACATAACTTACATTGAACCACTTAACGTCGCAAGACTTACTCAGATTATCGACAAGGAACGTCCCGACGCTCTCCTCCCTAATCTTGGCGGTCAGTCAGGACTTAATCTCTGTTCTGAACTCGACAAAGCAGGCGTTTTAAGGGAATACAATGTTCAGGTAATCGGTGTTCAGGTTGATGCTATCGAACGTGGTGAAGACCGTATTGAGTTCAAGCACACTATGGACAAACTCGGTATTGAAATGGCACGCAGTGAAGTTGCATATTCAGTTGACGAAGCTGTAAAAATCGCTGAACAGCTTAAATATCCGGTTGTCCTCCGTCCTGCCTACACAATGGGCGGTGCAGGCGGCGGCATGGTCTATAATGTTGACGAACTCAAAGTAGTATGTGCAAGAGGCTTACAGGCTTCACTTGTGGGACAGGTTCTTGTTGAAGAATGTGTCAGCGGTTGGGAAGAACTCGAACTCGAAGTAGTCCGTGACGCTGAAAATAACATCATCACAGTATGCTTTATTGAAAATATTGACCCCATCGGTGTTCATACAGGTGACTCTTTCTGTTCTGCTCCTATGCTCACAATTCCCGAGGACGTTCAGAAAGAACTTGAAAGACAGGCTTACAGCATTGTTGAATCAATCGAAGTTATCGGCGGTTGTAACTGTCAGTTTGCCCGTGACCCCGAAAGCGGACGTATTATCGTTATCGAAATCAACCCACGTACTTCACGTTCCTCCGCACTTGCTTCAAAAGCTACAGGTTTCCCGATTGCACTCGTTTCCGCAATGCTTGCCTGTGGTCTCACACTTAAGGACATTCCGTGCGGTAAGTACGGCACTCTCGACAAGTACACTCCCGACGGTGACTATATAGTTATCAAGTTTGCAAGATGGGCATTTGAAAAGTTCAAGGGTTCAGAAGATAAACTCGGTACACAGATGAGAGCAGTCGGCGAAGTTATGAGCATAGGTAAGACATATAAAGAAGCTTTCCAGAAAGCTATAAGAAGTCTTGAAACAGGTCGTTATGGTCTCGGATTCGCCAAGAACTTCCACGAACAGTCTAAGGAAGAACTCCTTAATCAGTTACGTTTCCCGACAAGTGAAAGACAGTTCATAATTTATGAGGCTCTTCGCAAAGGTGCTACTGTTGATGAAATTTTTGAACTCACAAAAATAAAACACTGGTTCTTAGAGCAGATGCTCGAACTCGTTCAGGAAGAAGAAAATCTCCTCACATTAAAGGGAAGTGTTCCTGAAAAAGATGTTCTGAAACAGGCTAAGCTTGACGGTTTCTCAGACAGATATTTAAGCTCGCTCCTCGAAGTTACAGAAGAAGAAATCAGAAACGCACGTATTGGTTTCGGCATAAAGGAAGCATGGGAGGGCGTTCACGTAAGCGGTACTGAAAACGCTGCTTATTATTACTCGACTTATCATCTTGACGAAGACCCCAGCACAGCAAGTGACAAGCCTAAAATTATGATTCTCGGTGGTGGTCCTAACAGAATCGGTCAGGGTATCGAATTTGACTATTGCTGTGTTCATGCGGCTCTCGCACTCAAAAAACTCGGCTTTGAATCAATCATTGTAAACTGTAACCCCGAAACCGTTTCAACTGACTATGACACTTCCGACAAGCTCTATTTTGAACCTCTTACACTTGAAGATGTTCTCAGTATTCACGAAAAGGAAAAGCCACTCGGTGTTATTGCACAGTTCGGCGGACAGACTCCCCTGAATCTCGCTAATGACCTCAAAAAATACGGTGTAAAGATTCTTGGTACAACTCCCGAAACCATCGACCTTGCAGAAGACCGTGACCATTTCCGTGCAATGATGGATAAACTCGGCATACCGATGCCCGAAGCAGGTATGGCTGTAAACGTTGACGAGGCTCTTGAAATCGCCAACAAGATTGGTTATCCCGTTATGGTTCGTCCGTCATACGTTCTCGGCGGTCGTGGAATGGAAATCGTTCACGATGACGAAATGATGAGGGTTTATATGTCTGCTGCCGTAGGCGTAACACCTGACAGACCTATTCTCATTGACAGATTCTTACACCATGCTACAGAGTGCGAGGCTGACGCTATTTCCGACGGTACAAACTGCTTTGTTCCTGCCGTTATGGAACATATCGAACTCGCAGGCGTTCACTCAGGTGACTCCGCTTGTATTCTTCCCGCAAAGAATCTCACTCAGAAACAGATTGACAATATAAAGGAATATACAAAGAAAATCGCTGTTGAAATGAACGTATGCGGTCTTATGAATATGCAGTATGCCATTGAAGATGATACTGTTTATGTACTTGAAGCAAATCCACGTGCATCAAGAACAGTTCCGCTTGTTTCAAAGGTTTGCAGTATAAATATGGTTCAGATTGCAACCGAAATCATAACAGCCGAGCTTACAGGTAAACCGTCACCTGTTCCGTCACTTACAGACAAGACTATTACACATTACGGCGTTAAAGAAGCTGTATTCCCGTTCAATATGTTCCAGGAAGTTGACCCCGTTTTAGGACCTGAAATGCGTTCAACAGGTGAGGTTCTCGGTATATCCAACTCATTTGGTGAGGCTTATTACAAGGCTCAGGAAGCTACTCAGACAAGACTTCCCGAAGAAGGAACTGTTCTTCTCAGTGTGTGTGACCGTGACAAGCCTGAACTTATCGAAATCGCAAATTCATTCAATGAACTCGGTTTCCGTATTCTCGCTACAGGAAAGAGCTATGAAATGATTAAAGAAGCAGGTATCCCATGTGAGAAGATATTCAAAATTTACGAAGGTCGTCCTAATATTGCCGACGAAATCGCAAACGGAGAAATTCAACTTATCATCAATACCCCTGCCGGTAAGACAAGTTCTCATGATGACAGCTATATAAGAAAAGCCGCTATAAAACACCGTGTTCCTTATATGACCACTATGGCAGCTGCTAAGGCAAGTGCCGAAGGAATTAAGGCTATAAAGGAAAACAAACACTTCGGCGTTAAGTCACTTCAGGCACATCATGCTGACATAAAGTAATAAATGACAGTCTGATATAAATAAAAACATCTCCCTGCTGTAAAAACAGCTGGGAGATAGTTTTCCACAAAGCTTTCAACAATCTGTGGAAAACTATGTTGAAAACTTTATAAAGTTCAAAGGAAAAATAATGAATGATTTTATGAGTTTAAGAGATGATAAAAAAACAGCATTTCTTCTGGAATTATCAATGAAAACAGTTTCACTTCTGCATAAAGTCAAACACAAAACCATAGCGGAAAAGACTATTGAATATTGCCGGAAATGGCTTTATAACGGCAGTCCTGACGGTGACTTCCTATATGAATTATTAATCAACGAACAAGACGGAATTACAATATTTGCCGAAAATACAGAAGATATTTCAGAACAGGCAGCATGGAACTGTATCATTGATGCAGTTCCATTTACAAGCAGGAAAACATACGAATCTGAAAATGTAAAATGGTATCCCGAACCTATTGAATTGGTTTCTGACGAATTAATATATCATTTTATGGAATGTTACCATTTCTGTTTTTCAGACGACAAGTATATAAAAAACATTACAGAATATCTTAATTCCTCCGAAAACAAATCCGAGTGGAAAAATTATTTTGAAAAATAATCTGATGCAAATTCAAATCTTTCAACTTTTCATATCTAAAAAGTTGAAAACTTCGTGGATAAAAGAAAGATTTACGCAAACAATAAAAACACGTTGCGGAAAATCTTACGCAATAATTTCATGTAAAGGATTTGATTTGTATGAAAAAGCTTTTAGCAATGAGTTCCATATTACTGACTATGTGTACAGCTTTTGCCTCGTGCGGAAATAACGACAATTCCTATTCCTCAGACGGCGATATGGTAACTACCGATTACGAAAATGTCACAGAAAAAAGAGACCGTGATGATGACGACAGGCATGATGACCGTTATTACGACGATGACCACTATGAAACTGACGATGACGGTCTTGTTAATGACACAGGGAGTAATAACTCCGTTAAAGACCATGCAAACGACGCTATAAACGGTGTGGAAAATGCAGGTGAAGATGTGGTTGACGGTGTCGGTGATGCCGCAGGTGAAATTATCGACGGTGCAGGCGATGCCGCTGAAGATATAGTTGACGGGCTTGATGGTGAAGAAAACACAACCAATCACAGTGACAACGATAATCGGGACTAAAAATACAAAGGGACTGTAAATATAATTAACAGTCCCTTTTTTTATACCTTTAAACAATATTTAAACAGTTTTTTCACAAAGTTTTCAACATTTACACGTTGAGATGTTGAAAACTCAGCCACAAAGCTCAATTATAGCTTCCGCCATTATCTCGGCATTTCTGATTAGGTTTTCTTCTGTAATGAATTCGTCAGCACCGTGCATATTGCCGTCCTCGTTCGGAAATTCCGCACCGAAAGCAACACCGCCGTCTATTTCATGTACATAAGTTCCCCCGCCTATCGCAATGCAATGACCTTTATCACCTGTAACACGCTCATAAACACGAAGAAGTGACTGCACAAACTCGCTGTTTTCGTCAGTCACGTGCGGTTCTGTTCCCTCACACGAGTCAATCTCAAATCCGACATTTTCAAGCGATTGACAGATTATGCCGCTTACCTCTTTTAAAGTCCTGTCAAGTGGGAAACGTATGTCTATACCGCCTTTAAGTCTGCCGTTTCCGGTATTGAGCATGGAGAGAACACAGGTCATTTTCCCTGAAATTTCGTCCGAAAATCCTAAACCGCACGACTTTCCGTCAGTCTCACCATGTGGAAACAATGAAGCAAGTCCGCACAATAAAGAATTTTTATATGTCCTGCTGTACTTATCAAGAAACTTTGTTATTGCGTTGTCGCCCTTTTCGGGAGTTGACGCATGGGCAGACTTTCCGTTACATAAAAACATAACATGGCGTTCGTAACTTACAATACAATTTTCCGGTACTGCATTGATAATTTTTCCCGAAGTTATTGATAAATCGTTGAAATCGGCGGAAAAATATACCCTAATCATTCCTTTTTCGGCATTGATTACAGGATATTCACCATCAGGGGTAAAAACCATAGGCGGTAAATTTCTTTTTGTCCTGTAATATGCAAGGTCAGCCGAGCCGTTTTCCTCATTTGTACCAAAGATTAACCGTACACCACGTTTAAGAGGCACAGCAAGCTCTCTGACAGCTTTCATCGCAAACAATGATGCTACAGCAGGTCCTTTGTCGTCGCACGTTCCACGCCCGATTAAACGCCCCTCAAAGCGTTTCAGCACATAAGGGTCACTGCTCCAGCCTGTTCCCTCCGGAACAACATCAAGATGTGTGAGAATTGCAAGGGACGGCTCAAGCTCATTTAAATCAGCTGAACCGACGTAGTTTTCCACATTTTCAACGTTAAAACCCGATTCCCCGCATTTTTTAAGCATACGTTCCAGTGCCTTTGCAAGCTTTTTTCCGAAAGGATAATTTCCGTTTGCATCATTCTGCACACTTCTTACCGCAACAAGTTCGGCAAGAAAATCAATCATTTCCTCACGGTGTTCTTCAAGATATTTTCTTATTTCAGTCATAATAATTCACCTCCGTTTACAGACACAAAAAACCGCAGTATAAACTGCGGTTTTCCGTGTATACACTGCTTATGACAGTGTATACTCAAGAAAGAAAGGATAAATATGAAAAGAATGTTATCAGTTTACAATAGTCTTCTCTGTTTCCTTGTCAAAGATATGAATTCTGTTGGGGTCAATAGCCACTCTGATTTCGTCGCCTGACTTAGCTGTTGAACGTGAGCTTACTCTTGCAGTCATCGGAATACCTTCACAAAGGAGGTAGAGATAGATTTCAGCACCCATCATTTCAGTAATTTCTACCTGACAGTCAACAACGCCTGTTGTAGCATTTGAAAGATACATTTCTTCGTCATGAATGCTTTCAGGACGAACACCGAGAATAATTTCCTTACCTACATAACCCTGAAGTTCAGGAGTAACCTTTGACTCGGGAACGATAATCTCATACTTCTTGCCTCTTGCGTCCTTTGAACCGAATTCAACGATAAACTGGTCATATTCTCTCTCATACTTGAGAGTAGCGTCGATGAAGTTCATCATAGGTGAACCAAGGAATCCTGCAACAAACTTGTTAACAGGCTCATCATAAAGCTTCTGAGGAGTATCAATCTGCTGAATCCAGCCATCCTTCATACAAACGATTCTGTCACCCATTGTCATAGCTTCTGTCTGGTCATGAGTTACGTAAATGAAAGTTGTACCGAGTCTCTTGTGAATCTTTGAAATTTCGGTTCTCATCTGAGCACGGAGCTTAGCATCGAGGTTTGAAAGAGGCTCGTCAAGAAGGAATACCTTAGGTGAACGAACGATAGCACGACCGAGTGCCACACGCTGACACTGACCACCTGACATAGCTCTTGGCTTTCTGTCGAGAAGATGTGTAAGGTCAAGAATCTTAGCAGCTTCATTAACTTTTCTTTCGATTTCGTCCTTAGGAACTTTACGGAGCTTAAGACCGAAAGCCATGTTTTCAAAAACGGTCATATGAGGATAGAGAGCGTAGTTCTGGAAAACCATCGCAATATCTCTGTCCTTGGGGGCAACGTCATTTACAAGGCGGTCGCCGATGTAAAGTTCACCCTCTGAGATTTCCTCAAGACCTGCAATCATACGAAGTGTTGTAGACTTTCCGCATCCGGAAGGTCCTACGAATACGATAAATTCCTTATCTCTTATGTCAAACGTTGTGCTGTGAACAGCCTCAACACCGCCGGGATATATTTTTTTTATTTGTTTAAGACTTAAACCTGCCATTTAATCCAGTCCTCCAGTTCAAAATTTTTGCCGATAAATATCAGCCCTAATAATATAATACCAAACTTTGCAAAATTTTTCAAGATGCTAAATTGCCAAAGTTGAGGTTATTTGTTTATTAGATTTGCCGAAAAAACGCCAAAAAAACGACGGCAAAAATCATCAAAATCGGGGGCAACGAACAAGTTTTCAACATCTTTGTGCAATAATTCCATACACTCTCCAAAGCCCAGTTTTTCGGGAAGAATCAGACTGCCGAGAGAAACACGCATCAAAATTTCAACATGATTTCCGACAGCCGAAAACATTCTTTTAATCTGATGATATTTTCCTTCAAAAAGCTGTACAAAAGCCAGTTTTTCGGAGATTTCGCACCCTCTTACATAAGCGGGCATACATACCTCACCGTCCGCCAATTGTAAATTATTTCTGAATAAATCAATATATTTATTTTGGAAGGGTCTGTCAAGTTTCACAATATATATTTTTGATATATGGTGTTTGGGTGAAAGCATACGGTGGGCAAGTTCTCCATCGTCGGTAAGCAACAACGCACCCAGAGAGTCCTTGTCCAGTCTGCCCGCCGGAAACATTCCCTTTGTTCTCATTTCGGGCGGAACAAGATTCATGACTGTTTCGCCGTCATGTTCGGAGGTTGAGCAGACATAGCCCGATGGTTTGTTAAGAAGTATATACCTGTAGCGGTCTGCACGGATTTCCCTTCCGCTTACGGTCACTTTTACGGAATCGGGGTCAATTTTGACATCAGTTGATTTTATAACCTGTCCGTCAACCGTTATCATTTTTCTGACGGCAAGCTGTTTTATCTGACTGCGTGAGTATTCGGTACGTTCGGAAATAAATTTGTCAAGACGAATCGGTGTCATATTCTCTCCTTTGGGAATAAATTTCAGATTAAGGCTATATTATTTATCAACGGTATTTTGTCCGAAAAATTTTTTTTACACGGAGGTATTCATGAAAAAAAAGAAAATATTCATACTCATACTCATAGCCGTTATAATCTATACGGCAATATTTCTTATTCCCGAAAAGAATCCCGAACCCGAAACATCTGAAAAGCCTGCAATTTCCGCATCAACAGCAAGCGAACGTATAGACTATTTTGCGTCTCACGGCTGGGAAGTTGAAGAAATTGCAGGAAAAGACATCACTATACCTTCGGACTTTTCGGAGGCATATGAAGAATATGCTGTTTTTCAGGACAGACAAGGCTTGCCGTTGCGTGAATATGCAGGAAAAAACGCCCGTATCTATGTTTATGAAGTAAAAAATTACAGACCTGAAAACAAGAAAATGCTTGCGGAACTTCTTGTCTGCAACGATACAGCAATAGCCTCAATGGTATACAGTGAGGACGGCGGAAGCATAAAGCTTTCTGTAAGTTAAAATATCTTTATCAGTTCGCCGATAAAGGGAAGTCTGAGAGCCTTTCCTTTAGCCGCACCGTACATAAGTCCGACTGATACGAGCAAAACCGCAATGCTGATTAAAATATTTGCAAGCCAGCCTATAACGGGAACTAATCCGATAATCTTCTGAAGTATTTCAATAATAACCGTAACCGCAAGCCATGTAAGCTGCTGATTTGCATGGAATTTGCAGAAATCGGAATTTCTGTCCATAATCAGCGGAAGAAAAAACAGAAAAGGAATGAAATAGGGAACAACAGCCGCAATTTTATTCTGCTGAACATCATTGTAATTAAACATACAGGCTGTTTTCTCGTCGTTGAAATTATCTAAAATCTTATCAATATCCATAATTATTCTCCCTGTTCAAATTCACTTATTGCCGCAACAAAGCTTTCTATATCCGTGAAATCCTTGTATACGGACGCAAATCTTATGTATGATATCGGGTCAATTTCCCTGAGTTTTTCGAGGACTATCTCGCCTATTTCCTTTGACGGTGCAACCGTTTTCAATGCATTCGCATAGTAATTTTCGATATAGTCCGCAATTTCCGAAACCTGTCCTATAGTGACAGGACGTTTTTTTATTGCCGTAAAAATTCCCTTTATAAGCTTACTGCGGTCAAAAGTCTCGTATGTTCCATCACGTTTTTCAACCATGAGAAGCGGAATTTCAACAACTTCATATGTTGTGAATCTGCCCTTGCATTTCATACACTCCCTGCGTCTCCTGATTTTTTCGTCTGAAGGACGTGAATCTGTCACTTTTGAATCGTCAAATCCGCAAAAAGGACATTTCATATTTTTCCCTCCTTGCTATAGGGTTCAATCATTTTTTCAAGTATGTTATAACCTGATATTAGTTCGCTTATCCCTCCGAATCCACTTCTGTAAAGTTCAAGAACAACACTGCACTGCGGACTGAAAGAATTTAATTTTTCAAAAAACTGCCTGAATCTGAATCTTCCTTTGCCTATAGGCAGACAGTCACCGAATTCTCCCGAATCGCTTATATGCACATGAACAGTACTTTTACCTGCCGATTCAAGAAAACTGAACGGGTTTTCTCCTGCACGCACTGCCTGTTTTGTATCAAGCACGAATGCAAATTCATTTCCGAGCATATGTGAAATATCACGTATAAACGACGAGGAAGCACTCTGACAGCGTGAAACGTTCTCAACGGCTACTTTTATACCGAACTCCCTGCCGAGCCTCCAGAGCCTGCTGTAGCGTTCACAGTAGAAATCCCTGTTTTTTCCCGAACCCGTCTTTCCGCCGTGAAATACAAAAACATCTGCACCGACGGTATTCATGAAACTGAAATATAATTTATAATATTCAAGAATGTCGTCCATTCGCCTCTCATAGTCTGAAAAAAACATCATTGTTTCCATTTCACAGGTAAAGGGGTGAACAGATACGCATTTTACGTCAAATCTTTTAAGAAGCTGTGCCGTGCTGTCGGCAAAACTTTTTTTCAGTTCATAATGGGTATTTATGAATATTTCCACGCATGAAACGCCGTTGACAGCGAGGTCATAAAGACTTTCCTCCAGCGGTTTCGGGTAAAGACAGGCTGTCGAAACTCCTGCAATCAAAACAAATTCCCCTTTCTGAAAATAAGCTTGTCCGCAAATTACGGAAAAATTATTATTATTTATTATATCATATCCGTTGAAAAAGTCAACAGATTTTTCATATTTTCACTTTTGTCGTACGTCATATCACAGTGCTTTGACATTTTCCGCATCTTCTGCATATTATACGTCGGGAGGTGTGTTAAATTGTACGACGAAATTTTCCTTGCAGTAATTGTAAGTCTCGATACATATCTTGCGGCGGCAGCTTACTGCAACAGCGGAATAAAAATTCCCCTGCCGTCAATATCCGTCATAAGCCTCATAAGTGCGGCAGTACTTGGCATATCACTTGAATTTTCGGATTTTATCGGGTCATTCGTTCCGTCTGAATTATGCCGTATCTGCGGAACTGCCGTAATAACGGCAATCGGTGTAATAACGGTTTTCAAAAGCATAATACGCAGTATAGCAAAACATATTTCAAAAAAAGGCGAAGTTTCGATGCGGTCGGATAAGTACGGAATAGTGATGAAACTTTATCTTGACGACACAGCCGCCGATTTTGACAATTCAAAAATACTGTCAGCTGCCGAAGCCGCCGCACTTGCACTTGCCAGTTCTCTTGACTCAGCCGCCACAGGATTAAGCAGTGGTTTTTCAGGAATAAACCCGCTGACAGCTTTTCTTTTCACTTTCATGGCAGGATTTATTTCCATTGCACTCGGAAACATAACAGGTAAAAAAATATCGTCGCTTCACCATGATTTTTCGTGGGTAGGCGGTATTCTGCTTATATTGTTTGCATTTTTCGGAATATAGTCCTATATCTGATATATAACTATTTCAGGCGGATTGAAAAGACGTAATTTTCCCAGTCCTCCCGAAACAAGAAGTTTCATTCTGCCAGAATTGTACACACCCTTTGAAAACGACGGAAACAGTTTTCTTTCAGGTGAAAGAAGTCCTTTTCCGAAAATTCTCGCTATACCGCCATGTACATGACCGCTTAAAGTATATTCCGCACCCCATTGTGAATATACATCACAGAAAAAAGGATTGTGTGCGAGAAGTATGGCATTACTTTCTGGACATCTGCCGAGGAGCTTTTCCATGTCCGAAATTTTGATTTTGTCGAGATTCCGGTAACTTTTTCCGTTTTTATAGACTGTTGCCCTTTCCTCAAGACCAAAGATATGTAATTTGTGTCCGTTTATTTCAATATATGCGGATTTGTTTCTTAAAAGTACTGCTCCCGTACGTTCTACAGTTTCAATAAAATTCTTCTTCATTTCAGGCGGAAGCGTCTGTTCATGATTTCCGAAAATCATATAAACAGGAGATATTCCGCAAAGTTCCTTCAGCATTGACTCAACCGCCGAAAAATCCGTTTCTGTACGTGAAACGACATCACCCGTTATAAATATAATATCAGGCGATTCCCTGCGGATTTTTCCGCATATACGTGCATTGTTCCTGCCGAATTTTCTTTTATGAACGTCGGAAATGTGGGCAATTTTTACGTCGTTTCCGAAATATTCGTGTCTTGTAAAGAGTAAAAACTTATTTTCAATCAATGTGTATATCATAAAAAAAAGTGCAGACACGGAAAAAATATATTTTGGTGAGAGGATTTCCGACTTGTTGCGGAAATCCCCTTTATTTTCATTATTCATCTTCCGAATTTTCCGTTTCGGTTTCAGATATGATTTCATTCTGTTCCTCAACTGCCGATTCTTCTTCAGCCTGCTTTGCCTGTTCTTCGGTAAGCTGTTCTACTTTTTCGGTTTCTGCATTGTCGTCATGTTCGGCACGGGTAAATGCAACAACCTTTGCACCCTCTGTTACTCTCATGACACGCACGCCCTTTGCCGCACGTCCCATAATACGAACGTCGCTCGCAAGGATTCTGATAATTATTCCGTCACTTGAAACAAGTATAATATCATCTTCCTCGTCAACAATCTTTATTCCGCAAACATGACCACGTATGTCATCGACCTTATAATTTGTAAGACCATAACCGCCTCTGTTCTGTATTCTGTAACTTTCAATATCGGTTCTTTTTCCGTAGCCGTTTTCAGTAACAGTAAGAAGTGAAGCACCCTCACGCACTCTTGCAATGCCTACAACGTAATCGCCGTCACGTAGTCTTATTACTCTCACACCGTGTGCTGAACGTGACATAGAACGTCCCTTCGATTCCTCAATGCGTATAGCCATACCGTTTCTTGTGGCAACAAAAATCTGTGCATTTCCGTCGGTCATGCGTACACCTGCTATTTCATCGCCTTCGTCAAGTCCTATGGCAATAAGACCGTTTTTGCGGACATTCCTGTAAAGCGAAAGGTTTGAACGCTTGATTTTGCCGTTTTTCGTCACTATGGTTATGAATTTGTCTTCACTGAAATCGGTGGTCTTTATCATGGCAGTTATCTTTTCACTGTCTGTAAGCGGTAAAAGATTTATCAGGTTAAAGCCCCTTGACGCTTTTGAACCGTCGGGAATTTCGTAGCATTTCAGCTTGTACATGATTCCTTTGTTGGATATGAAAAGAACATTGTCGTGAGTTCCGCATATGAACATTTCTTCAACGAAATCCTCCTCACGCTGTTTCATGCCTGTTATACCACGTCCGCCACGTCTCTGCGTCTTGTAATCTGCAACGGGCATACGCTTGATATAACCGTTTTTGGTGAGTGTAACAACACAGTCCTCCTGCGGTATCAAATCCTCAATGTCAACTTCTCCGCTAACTGATTCAATGTCGGTTTTTCTCTTGTCGCTGAACTTTTTGCGTATAGCGTTCAGGTCGTTCATGATTATTTCATACACACTGTTAACGTCTGCCAGAATATCCTCATAGTCAGAAATTTTAGTAAGAAGTCCGTAAAGTTCGTCAGTGATTTTCTGTCTTTCAAGACCTGTCAAAGCACCGAGTCTCATCTGTACAATAGCGTCTGCCTGTTCTTCCGACAGTCCTACCTGCTTTTCAATATGAAGCCCCGTGAAGTCATACTGCGAGTGGTCAAGAAGTGCAGAAATATCAGTTTCTTTAAAGCGTTCCATCATTGTCTGCTTGCCCTCTGCAATGGTCTTGCTTTTACGGAGTATATCAATAACTTCATCGATATAGTCGGAAGCAAGTACAAAACCCTGAAGAATGTGTGCTTTTTCAAGTGCTTTTCTGAGGTCGAATCTTGTGCGACGCTGAATGACTTCAACCTGAAAATCAAGATAATTCTGCAACATCTCTTTGAGAGTGAGAATTTTAGGCTCACCGTTTACAAGTGCAAGCATTATGATGCCTACCGTGTCCTGCAACTGAGTAAGTGCAAAAAGCTTGTTAAGGACAATTTCGGGAACAGCGTCTCTTTTGAGTTCTATAACAACTCTCATACCGTCCTTGTCGGATTCGTCACGGAGGTCATAAAGCCCTTCAATTTTCTTGTCCCTTGCCATCTGGTTTATACTCTTGAGAAGTCTTTCCTTGCGGAGCATATACGGTATTTCGTCAATGATAATGCAGTTTCTGCCTTTTATCTCCTCAAAGTGTGTACGTGAACGGAGTATTATCTTTCCACGTCCCGTAGCATAGGCAGCACGTATGCCGGCTTTACCCATTACAATTCCGCCTGTGGGGAAGTCAGGACCTTGTATATGTTCCATTAAATCCTCAAGTGAACACTCAGGGTCGTCTATAAGCGTCTGTAATGCGTCTATAACCTCGCCTAAGTTATGGGGTGGTATGTTGGTAGCCATGCCGACTGCGATGCCTACAGAACCGTTTACGAGCAAATTAGGAAACCTTGACGGTAAAACCGAGGGTTCTTTCAGACGGTCATCATAGTTTGCAACAAAATCAACAGTGTCCTTGTTGATGTCAGTGAGCATATCAAGAGTTATCTTTGACATCTTGGCTTCTGTGTAACGATATGCGGCAGGACCGTCACCGTCGATTGAACCGAAGTTACCGTGACCGTCAACAAGCGGATAACGCATTGAAAAATCCTGTGCAAGACGTACAAGAGCATCATAAACTGATGCGTCGCCGTGTGGGTGATAACGTCCGAGAACCGAACCGACGGTATCGGCACATTTTCTATACGGCTTTTCAGGTGTAAGACCGTTCTCGTGAAGAGTGTAGAGGATTCGGCGGTGTACAGGTTTAAGACCGTCCCTTACATCAGGCAACGCTCTTGAAACAATTACCGACATGGCATAATGGAGTATGGAATGTTCCATTTCGTCACAAATTTCGGTATTTATTACTTTTGAGTTATCATTATAAAGCAAAATTTTTACCTCCCGTGAGATTATTTATTAGATTTCAGTCCCCTGATAATTTCGAGTTCGCTTTCTGAAAAGCAGTCCAGAGGGACGATATAGAATATTGTTTTTCCGGAAAATATCAAAAAAAACCTGTCGTATTCAAGAAGTGAGAAATTTTCGTCAAACGGTATACGGCTTTTTTCTGGCAGTTCCTCTTCATATTCTTCATCATCTTCGGCGGAGTTTTCAACATTTCCCTCCGAAACTGTTGAAATATCAACGAAATTATCTCCTATTCCGATTCTGTAGACTATTTCTTCCATAGTCCTAAAGACATCAAAGAGATTATTCCGAAGTTTACGTGGATTGTACCATTGTCTCACTGACATTGCAAGACAAACCATTATCAGAAAATATGCAAAATACTGTGAAGCGCCCTGAATCACCGCCACCACAAACACTACGGCAAGTATGACAAATGCCAGTGCCGTAACGTTTGCCTGCGGAAAAACAAATTTTTTCTGAAATTCCGTATAGCCCTCCCTGAATATCTCAAAGGGAATTTTATACTCTTTTTCAAGTCTGTAATTATTTTCTGTCATATATCCAAATCCTGTGCGAACTTTGCGTTAGCTTCTATAAAGTTTCGTCTTGGTTCTACCTTGTCACCCATAAGGACGGTAAAGACCTCGTCCGCACGCAGAGCATCTTCCATAGAGATTTTTACGATTGTACGCCTTTCAGGGTCCATTGTGGTTTCCCAGAGCTGTTCGGGGTCCATTTCACCAAGACCTTTGTAACGCTGTACTTCAACCTTATATCTGCCGTTTTCCGAAAGTTCGGCTATATACTGGTCACGTTCTTCGTCCGAAAATGCATAGCGGATTTTATTGTTTCTCTCAACCCTGAAAAGAGGAGGCTGAGCTATATAGACGTTTCCGTTTGCAATAAGCGGACGCATATAACGGAAAAAGAACGTCAGCAACAATGCCCTTATGTGCATACCGTCAACGTCGGCATCTGCCATAATGATAACTTTTCCGTAACGTAATTTTTCTATATCGAAATCCTCGCCTATACCCGTACCTAGTGCGGCGACAACGGGTTCAAGCTTGTCATTACCGTAAATACGGTCAATTCTTGCCTTTTCTACGTTGAGCATCTTTCCCCACAGTGAAAGTATAGCCTGATAACGCCTGTCACGTCCCTGCTTTGCGGAACCACCTGCCGAGTCACCCTCTACGATGTAAATTTCAGTGTAACGACTGTCACGCTCAGCACAGTCCGCCAGCTTTTCAGGCATGGGAGACTTTCCGAATGCGTTCTTACTTCTTTCTGCTTCCCTCGCACGTCTTGCGGCTTCACGTGCTTTCAGTGCGGAAAGACTCTTTTCAAAAATAAGTTTTGCAGTATCTGGATTTTCCTCAAGGAAATTCATGAGTTTTTCCTGCACAAGCTTTTCAATAAACGGTCTCACTTCGGGATTTCCAAGTCTTACTTTTGTCTGACTTTCAAATTCACAGTCTGTAAGCTTTACGGAGATAATGGCTGTAAGTCCTTCACGTATATCGTCACCGCTGAGCTTTTCCTTGTCTTTCAGAAGTCCCATTTTTCTGCCGTATTCATTCACGACTTTTGTTATTGCATTCTTGAAACCAGTTTCATGTGAACCGCCGTCTTTCGTGTGAATGTTATTTGCAAACGAAAGAATTATTTCGTTGTAACTGTCATTGTACTGGAGAGCAATTTCAGCAAATGAATCACCCTGAGTACCCGAGAAATAAATAACGTCACCACTGAGTGATTCAAGTCCCCTTGCCGTGTGAATATGCTCCACAAACTGACGTATACCGCCCTCATAGTAAAGAGTTTCACCCTTTATGTCCTCAGGGTCACGCTTATCCTCAAACACAATTTTCAGACCGGCATTCAAAAATGCCTGTTCACGAAGTCTTTTCAGAAGAACGTCATAACTGTATACCGTTGTTTCAAAAATTTCATCGTCCGCCTTGAAGGTTACGCTTGTACCTGTTCTTTCTGTTTTGCCGATTTTCTTAAGCTGTTCGGAATAATGTCCCCTTTCAAAACGCTGAAACCATATGTCACTGCCGTCATATACTGTAAGTTCAAGCCATTCGGAAAGAGCGTTGACAGCAGAAGCACCGACACCGTGAAGTCCTCCCGATACCTTGTAACCGCCACCGCCGAATTTTCCGCCTGCATGAAGAACGGTATAAACAACGGTCGCCGCAGAAATACCTTCTTTCTGATGAATGCCTGTCGGTATTCCTCGTCCGTTGTCCGATACACGTATAATATCACCATCCAGAATTTCAACGGTAATTTCCGTGCAGTAGCCTGCAAGAGACTCGTCAATTGAGTTGTCCACAATCTCATAAACAAGATGGTGCAGACCACCCGCCCCTGTTGAACCGATATACATTCCGGGACGTTTTCTTACAGCTTCAAGACCCTCCAGTACCTGTATATCATTTTCGTCATAATTGTTATTCTGCTGACTCATGAATTTACCTCCGATTTTCAAAAATTAATCGCTTATGTCAAGAGTAATACTGTATTTTCCATTTCTGTCATTCTCTCAGTTTACAATTTTTTCCATGAATTTTTTGAGAATATCCGTATCAAGATAAACATTGAAATCAGAAATTCCTGTTTCTTCTGCCGAAATAATGACTTCCCAGTCTTTTTCTCAGTGTATATGCGGAAAGCTGAGAAATATAAAGCCTTTCGTTTCCGTCATTTACGGTTATAATAAAACTTTTCGGCATCTCATATGTGGTATATATACAGAGATGTTTTTTTTCCGCAGATTCAAGAAGTTTCTTTGTGCATTTCCCGACCGTAGTATTCTCAATATCAAAGATACCGACAATATCACGTGTATCCACAGAATAATTATTCCCGATATGAAGATACATTTTCAGTTTCCTCCGTAATTTTTCCGTTGTCTATATGGATAATCTTTCCCTTTATCTCAGGAAGCAACGCACTTTCATTGCAGGTCGTTATAAATACCTGCATATCCTTGATAATGTCAAATATAAATCTCTGTCGCTTTTCGTCGAGTTCACCCATGACATCGTCAAGAAATATAACAGGTGCGTCGTTTGACTTATTCATGAATATTTCCGCCTGTGCGAGTTTCATGACAAGAGCGGTACTCTTTATCTGTCCCTGCGACCCGTACTCCCTCGCACTGATTCCATTTATTTTTATAAGCACTTCGTCCCTGTTTACTCCCGCATGAGTTGAACCCGTACGTATGTCATACCCCGACGTTTCACGCAGTTTGCCGAAATATGTCTCAACCGCTTCCTCACCGAGAGGCTTCTCAAAATCCGACGGCTTGTATATATTTGACCTGTATTCAAGTTCGAGCCTTTCCGTTCCGCCTGAGATGGTACAGTAAAGTCTTGAACATATTTCGTTGATTTTTTTTATATAGTCATTCCGCATATAAGAAATAAATGCACCTTCATATGCTGCCTGTCTGTCCCATACTTCAAGAACATCTTCCGTCGCACTCCCCTGCATGATTTCTTTAAGCAGGGCATTACGGTGGTTCATGATTACATTGTGTTTGTTAAGATGCACAACCGAAACAGGATTAAGCTGAGAAGCAGCCATGTCTATAAAATTACGTCGTCTTTCGGGTGACCCCCTGATAATTTCAACGTCGTCGGGAATGAACACAATACACTTGAAAACATCAAAAAGGGCTTTTGTACCTTTCTGCTTTACTCCGTTGAGGTGTATAAGCTTTGTACTGTTTACTCCTTTTGTCATTTCAAATTCTATTTTCTGTTCCCTTACGGAATCAAGAATTTTTATTCCTGCCGTCATTCTGTTTCCGTCAAGGTTTATATAATCCTTTTCCTTTGAACCCCTGAAACTCTTACAGCCTGACATTATCCATATTGATTCAATAAGATTTGTCTTACCCTGAGCGTTCCTGCCCGATATTATATTATACTTCGGGTCGGGGACAAACGATATTCCCGAAAGATTCTTGAAACCGTCAATCTTGGCATAAGTGACAATCACTCTATAACTACCTCTTTGTCGCCGAACGATACTTTATCACCCGAACGTATTTTTTTACCTCTCATGGTGCAGACTTCTCCGTTTACACGAATCTGTCCGTCCTGAATAAGCATCTTTGCTTCTCCGCCTGAACTTACAAGGGACGCATATTTCAGTAATGCATCAAGCTTTATGAATTCTGTTTTGATTTTTACCGACTCAGCCATAATAATTTTTACCTCTCTTTTTTTGGTGTACTCAGTTCTTGAGCTGTACAGGCATTACAAGGAATATGAAATTCTCTCCTTCAAGCGGAAGAATCTCTATTACCTTAGTCGCACCTCCGAAACGTATACGTATTTTGTCTCCCTCTGCCGCACGGAGTGCATCAAGGAACAGTTTGTTATTGAATCCTATTGTAACCGATTCACCTGTTATGTCAGCAGACAATGAGTCGTTTATACGTCCTATTCCCGTTTTACAGCTTATCTTTACTTCACCGTTTTCTACTTCACAACGGATAGGTGCTTTATTCTTTTCGTCGATAAGAAGTGAACAGCGTTCGAGACAAGTAGAAAATTCTCTCTTGTTTATGATAACTTCAGTTTTGTGTACAGAAGGTATGCTTACTTTGTAATTATGGAATGCACCTTCAAGCAGACGTGAAATGACAAATACATTTCCTGTCTGGAAGATTATGTGTCTGTCGTTTGTATATACAATACAGTCAGTGTCATCTTTCATGAGAGATGAAATTTCAAGCAGTGCTTTCTTCGGTACTACAAAGTGATAGTTTTCCTGACTTTCAATTTCCTCACTTCTTATGGCAAGACGGAAACCGTCAATTGCTACCATATTGAACTTGCCGTTTTCAATGTCAAAAAGTTCACCTGTAAGTATCGGTTTGCTTTCGTTAAGAGATGCTGCATAACTTGTTTGGTTAATCATTGACTTTAAAACAGAATTTTTTATTTTGAATCCTCTTTGTGAATCAACTACAGGCAAATCAGGATAATCCTCTGCTGACATTGCCGAAAAGCTACATTCAGTCGAACTGCATGAGATGTTTATGATAAGACTTTCATTAATGCTGAAAGTAATTTCGTCTCCTGACATACGTCTTGTAAACTCACTGAACAATCTTGAACTTACTACAAACTCACCTTCACCGTCAGTCACTGAACTGATAGATGTTCGTATACCCATTTCGAGATTGTAAGCAGTAAGTTCAACTACTCCTTTGGTAACCTTTACTTTGATTCCTTCAAGAGCAGGTATCGTTGACTTTGATGAAACAGCTTTTGAAACATTGCTGATTGCTTCACTGAGTTCATTTTTGTTGCATATAAATTTCATGATTCGTACCTCCATATCTGAATCCTAATTACAGTTTTTGAATCAAAAAAACTGTTAGTTCGTATAATTTGAAACCTCACTTTTTGTGTCTCAAAAAAAATTTTTTTGAATTTGAAAAAATAAAAGAAAACAAT
>CAMWGS010000007.1 GCA_947173865.1 uncultured Ruminococcus sp. | reverse complement strand
GTTGTAACAGGTGAGGCAGTTGTTGACGGCAACACAGTTGTCATGGTTGACGAAACAGCTCTCACAGACGTAAAAATCAGTAAGCAGGACGTTAACAGCAAGGAACTCGCAGGAGCAAAGCTTACACTTACAGGTAAGGACATCAACGGTAACGATATTACATTCAGTACTGAAAATGTTGAACTCGGAAAGGGTGCAAAGCTTTCTGACGATTCCACAGAAACAAAGCTTGTATGGACTTCAGGCAGTGAAGCAACATATGTGAAGAATCTCCCGGACGGTACTTACACACTTCACGAAGTGGCAGCACCGAACGGTTATGAAGTTGCAACAGATATTACATTTACAATAGTAAACGGTGTTGTAACAGGTCAGGCAGTTGTTGACGGTGATACAGTTGTTATGGTTGACGAGAAGAAAACTACTTCAAACAATTCTTCTTCAAACAATAACAGTTCGTCAAGAAACAACAGCAGTTCTTCAAGCAACAAATCTTCAAACAGCAATTCATCAAACAGTAGAAGTAATTCTCCCAAGACAGGCGTGGAAGATATGAGTACGATATTCTTCCTCATGGCTATTGCCGCAGCAACAGCATTCCTCGCACGTTCAAAGAAGAATGAAAAAGAATAATTAAATTAATCCCTCTCATTTCGGTGAGAGGGATTTTTTTGTGTACTGATGCATAGAATAACAGTTGAAATCATATGGAAAATATGATATAATTATATCACTGTATTTTATAAGCAAAGGGGAAATGTTCATGAATATAGAAGTGACAAGAATTAATTATGAAATAGAAAAAAATCCGCAGGAATACGTAAAATCAGTAAATGAGGACTATATATACAGGCTGGAGAAAATTGTTGCCGATATTGCCGAACATCAGAGCGAACGTCCTGTTATAGTTCTTTCGGGGCCTTCTGGTTCGGGCAAAACCACCACCGCCCTTACAATCGGAAAAATGCTCACCGCACTCGGTCACAAGACACACACCGTTTCAATGGACAATTATTTCTGTGCGCTTACAGAAGAAGAAAAACGTCTTTCTGCACTCGGTAAAATGGATTTGGAATCACCCCAGCGTGTTGACAAGGATTTGCTGAACGCTCATATTGAATTAATCGGCAGGGGAGAACCTGTTGAAATTCCAAAGTATAACTTCGGAACTTCCTCCCGTGAAAAGGAGGGGAAACCTTTCTGTCGCAAACACGGCGAACTTGTGATTTTTGAAGGTATACACGCTCTGAACCCTGATGTAATAACAGTTCCTGACAACGAAATCTGTAAAATTTATGTCAGTGTCCGTACACGTGTAACCTGTAATGACATTGTTCTTCACCCGTCAAAAATCCGTCTTATGCGACGTATGATTAGGGACAGAAATTTCAGACAGCGTTCCCTCCGTGAGACCATGAATATGTTTGAAAGCGTTGAACAGGGTGAAAACAGGTATATAATGCCCTATAAACACCGTTCGGACTATGATGTTGACACATTTATGTCATATGAACTCAGTCTTTACCGTGAAAGCCTGCTGAGTCAGCTTCGTGAAATGAGTGATATTTCTGAACTTGCCGATGTTACAGAGGTAATGGAAAATCTTGTTCCGCTTGAAAGTTCGGCAGTGCCTTATGATTCAATGGTACGTGAGTTTATCGGAAACGGCGAATTCAGCTATTGATTCAGAATAATCCTTTTATATCTTCGAGAGTAAGTGATGGCTGAAGTGCAAGATTAATCCCGAAAGAGATAAGCTGTGCCGAGCGTTCAATAAGCCTGTCAATTTCACGGGAAGTTACCATCATGTTTGGAATGTCATTAAAATCGCCGTCGGTAAAATTTCTTACTATTGTATACATATCTACTACCGTCGGTACTCCGACCGCAATAACAGGTATGCCGAAAAGCTTTTCGGAGAGTTCTTTTCTTGCGTTTGCCACTCCGCTTCCCGGAGAAATTCCCGCATCTGAAATCTGAATTGTTGTTCCGAGCCGTCTCACGTCCGAACACGCCAGAGCATCAACAGCTATTATTCCGTCGGGTTTTATCTCCTTGCATACTGCACGGATTATTTCGGCTGTTTCTATGCCCGTCTGTCCGAGTACACCGCCTGCAAATACACTTACACGGCGTAGTGATTTAAGAAAGAGGTCTGTTTCGTTTTCAAGTTCTTTTTCAAGGTGACGTGTGGCCAGTATTTTTGATGTTACGGCAGGACCGAGTGCGTCGGGAGTGATATCGCTGTTTCCAAGTCCGACAACAAGTATATCACCGTCGGGAATGAATTTTATAAGTTCCTGTGCAAGTTCGCTGACCATATTTTCATATGAATCCGAAAAAACCGTTAAATCCTGCCCTTCAAGCGTTACATAGCGACCTTTGCCTTTTCCGAGAGTTTCGGTATAGCTGTCATCGTTAAGTACGATTTCCGTTATACTGAAAGTGCCTCTGCGTGTATTGATACGGACTTTTTCGGAACTGTCACCGTCGGGAAAATGTTCAAGTGCAAGGTCTGTGCGTATATTCATAAAAAAACTCCTCCTGTTGTGCAATATGCTTTAATTGTGGAAAAAAATCTGTCATATTATTTCGGTTTTGCCTATTGCAAAATGCGTCAGAAAATGTTATAATTGTTATTGTCTCAGTAGGACAGGTGTGCGTTGCACCTGCCGGAGTGTGCGGATTTTATTCTGTACGCTTATTATCTGTAAAATGCGGACGTTTTATACAGTCCGTGAGATTCAAGGAGGTGTAACAAAATGCCAAACATTAAATCTGCCAAGAAGAGAGTTAAGGTTAACGCAACTAAAGCTGCTGCCAACAAGGCAAGAAAGTCAAATCTCAAGACTGTTCTCAAGAACGCTGATAACGCTGTTGAAAACAAGGAAGAAGCTATCAAGGTAGCTATCAAGAGAGTAGACCAGGCTTGTGCTAAGGGTCTTATGCATAAGAATAAGGCTGCAAGAAAAAAGTCTCAGCTTGCTAAGAAGCTCAACGCTGCCGGCTAATCTTTTTACTGATAAAATGCAAAAAATATTCCCTGCGACAACTCACGGTCGGCAGGGAATTTTTATTTATTTGAAATATTCTTGCATAAGTGATTTTTTGAGTATTTCAGCCTTTTCAAGTATTTGTTTAACTGCTGATTTTGAGTTATCGGTCTTTTCTACAAAATTGGCAAATTGTTCTTGTAAAGTTATTGGTGGAACTAAAACAGGAAATTTCTTAATAATATTTACGTTAAGATTTGGTTGATTTCCTCCTTTTGCCAAATCTCTTAGTTTATCATACGATAAAACAAAATATTGCCATAGATATATTGTATTAAGTTTATCACATGGAAGAATACATGCACAAGCTTGATTGGTAGATGATTCAATGTCAAGTAAAGCTGTCATTCCTCTTGTTTTTCCTTGACCATACATTGCAATTAAGATTGTACCCTTTGGAACTAATTTTGCAGATGATTCATTTAATCCTTTTTCTGTAATACTTTCTTCCGCTTCACAAATCACGTTATTATGTAATTCAGTAGTTTTAATCCATGGTATCAAGCCGTTATCCCAATAATCATTATTTTTTCTTTCAGGTGTTCCACCACTTGTTACATTTGTAAATGTATCAACTGAATGATATGGATATAAATTAGAATTATTAATTCCTCCAAACATCTCTACAAACTTCGCTTTAACAAGAAAATCCATTTTTTCAATAATAGCATTACAAAGGTCTATAATGTGTGTTACTTTGTCGAGGCTTGAGGCTATCTGCTTCTGAATTTCAAGAGGTGGAAGCGGAAAGGTAACATCATATAGAGTTGTTTTATTTATAGCTTTAAATGTAGAGCCATTACTTTTAGATTGTAATTCATCAATCTTACTTTTAAGCATATACCATATAAAGTTTCTTTCTGCAATACTTTTATCGACTGTAATCGAAGCTAATCCTCTGCCTATACAGCATTTAAAATTTGCAATATTCAAAGCACCCACTGGTGCACGAACTGAAATTAATATATCATCAACATTTGCAATTTTAACGGGTTCAGAACACCAGTGATTAATATTGGGGTTTATAGCACCAAAATCAGCATTTCCTTGAAAAAAAGGTATACCCATACCATTATTATTATATGTATCAGATTTAGGTGACTGTCCCATATTTAAGGAACAAATTTCACCAAGTCTGACAGTTTTCCACTTACTCATTAAACAGCCCTCCTTATTATATATGCATTAATTTTTTTATAAAATTGCACATAATATATAATCATTATAATACAGGCTATATCATATGTCAATGACCCGAAATACAAAATATATACTGGTATGTTAAAAAAATATCACGTGGACTATTGACAGCTTGACATAAATTGTATATAATAGTATTAGAGAAACGATTGATTTTTTCAGACGTTTCGTATACAGAAGCATGAATGTGTCTTCTGCAACATTAAAAAGATTAATTTTTTAGGAGGTATAATACGATGTCACTGACAAACAACCAGAATGTTCTCAACTGGGTTGAAGAGATGGTTGCTCTCTGTAAGCCCGACAACGTTGTGTGGATTGACGGTTCTGAAGAACAGCTCAACGCACTCAGAAAGGAAACTATTGAAACAGGTGAAATGATTGAACTCAATCAGGAAAAGCTTCCTGGCTGTCTCTATCACAGAACTAACCCCAACGACGTTGCTCGTGTTGAGGACAGAACTTTCATCTGCACAAGAAACAAAGAGGACGCAGGTCCGACTAACAACTGGTGCGACCCTCAGGAAATGTATGCTAAGCTTTCAAAGCTCTATGACGGAGTTATGAAGGGCAGAACAATGTACGTTATTCCTTATTCAATGGGTCCTATCGGCTCACCTCTCGCTAAGGTAGGCGTTGAAGTTACTGACTCTATCTATGTTGTTCTCAATATGAACATCATGACAAGAATGGGTGCAGAAGCTTTCAAGAATCTCGGCGACGTTTCCAATGACTTCGTAAGAGGTCTCCACTCAAAAGCTGACGTTAACCCTGAAGAAAGATATATTGTACAGTTCCCTGAGGACAACACAATCTGGTCTATCAACTCTGCATACGGTGGAAACGTTCTTCTCGGTAAGAAGTGTTTCGCACTCCGTATTGCTTCATTCCAGGGTAAGAATGAAGGCTGGATGGCTGAACATATGCTTATTCTCGGCGTTAAGAAGCCTGACGGTGAAATCAAGTATATCACAGCTGCTTTCCCGTCTGCCTGCGGTAAGACAAACCTTGCTATGCTTATTCCGCCTGAGGGATACAAGAAGGACGGCTATGAAGTATTCACAGTAGGTGACGATATTGCATGGATGAAGCCCGGTGAGGACGGCAGACTTTATGCTATTAACCCCGAAAACGGTTTCTTCGGTGTTGCTCCCGGAACTAACGAAAAGTCCAACCCCAATGCTCTCCACTGCACAATGAAGAACACTATCTTCACAAACGTTGCTCTTAACAACGCTGAAGGTACTGTATGGTGGGAAAAGCTCGACAAGAATCCTCCTGTTGATGCAACAGAATGGAAGGGTGCAAAAGTTAACGGTGTTGAGTATACAGAAGCAGGAAACACTCTTGCTCACCCCAACTCACGTTTCACAGCTCCTGCTGAAAACTGTCCTTGTCTCTCATCTGAGTTCAACAACCCCGCAGGTGTTCCGATTTCTGCTATTATCTTCGGTGGCAGACGTGCTTCCACAACTCCTCTCGTTTATCAGTCATTTGACTGGACACACGGTACTTACATCGGTTCAGCTGTTTCTTCTGAAACAACTGCTGCTGCAACAGGTGCTGTAGGCGTTCTCCGTCACGACCCGATGGCTATGAAGCCGTTCATCGGTTACAACGTTGGCGACTACTGGGCTCACTGGCTCGAAATGGGCGAAAAGCTCGGCGACAAGGCTCCTAAGATTTTCAACGTTAACTGGTTCAAGCAGGACGAAAACGGTAACTTCATCTGGCCAGGTTTCGGCGATAACATGAGAGTCCTTGACTGGATTATCAAGAGATGTGAAGGAACTGTTGACGCTGAGGAAACAGCTATCGGTTATCTTCCTAAGAAAGAGGACATCAACGTTTCAGGTATCGAAGACGAAGTTACTCCTGAAATCATGGATAAGCTTCTTGCAGTTGACAAGGAACTCTGGACTAAGGAAATCGCTGAAATGCGCAGATATTACAATGATGATATCGCTGCTAAGGGCGGTAACGTTCCTAAGGCTCTCTATGAAGAACTTGATAAGATTGAGGCAAGACTCAACAAGTAATTCTTTATGTTTTATATACAAAAAGCTCTCTTTCGGGAGGGCTTTTTTGTTTTCTGATACACTTGCATTATTAAATATAATATGGTAGAATATAGTTTGTAATAAATTAATATAAGAAAGGTTCACTATGGATAATTCAGATTTATGGAAAATAGTACTTGTCATTATTATGATGATTTTTTCCGCACTCTTTTCAAGTACAGAAACCGCATATTCAAGCGTAAACAAGCTGAGACTTAAAAATTATGAGGCTCAGGGAAACAAAAAAGCTTCAAAGGCTATCAGGCTTGCCAATAAGTTTGACGAAGTTCTTACTGCCGTACTTATCGGAAACAATATTGTAAATATCGCAACCTCGTCAGTCAGCACACTTTTGTTTGTCAGCATTTTCGGCAGTAACGGTGCAGCAATTTCAACTGCTGTGATTACAATTCTTGTACTTGTTTTCTGTGAAGTTCTTCCGAAGTCGTACGCAAAGAAAAATGCCGAAAAACTCGCACTTCTTTTTTCTTCACCGCTTTCAGTGCTGGTCACTGTTCTGAAACCTGCCGTCTGGATTCTCAATAAAATTTCGTCACTTCTTTCGTCGGGTGAGGAAGCACCGAGCGTTACAGAGGACGAACTGAAATATATGATTGACGAAATAGAGGAACAGGGCGTTATTGAGGAGCAGGAAAGCGAACTTGTAAAAAGTGCTTTGGAATTTGACGAAATATCAGTTGACGAGATTCTTATTCCGAGAGTAAAAGTAGTGGGTGTTGAAATCGGTGCGGAAATAGACGAGATAAAGAAAATTTTCACAACCGAAATGTATTCAAGACTACCCGTTTATGAAAAAAGTCTTGATGACATAGTGGGAATTATAACAAACAAGGCATTTTTCAAGATGCTTACAGAGGGAAAATGTGACATAACGTCTATCATTCAGGAAGTACCGCACATAGCCGATATTAAACTCATAAGTGAAGCAATGCGTGATATGCAGCGTTCAAAGGTACATCTTGCCGTTGTAGTTGACCAGTACGGCGGTACAAAAGGTATTGTAACACTCGAAGATATAATTGAAGAACTTGTCGGGGAAATCTATGACGAGGACGACGAAATTGTTGCAAGAATAGTAAAGCTTACACCCGATAAATTTGAAATTGCAGGTGATATGAGTATAAATGATATGCTTGAACAGCTTGGTCTTGACGATGAACTTGTACAAACTGAATATAATTCCGTCGGTGGTTGGGTCACGGAAGTTATGGAGCATATCCCCGAAAACAATGAAACGGCTGAAACAGGCATTTTCCGTCTTACCGCCTCAAAGGTAAACGAGCAGACTGTTGAAAAAGTCATTCTTGAAATAAAACGGGAAGATTTTACCTAAATGTATATTCTGATGTAATAATTTTTAAGCAAAAATACTGACGGATTTATTGTCATATTGCACAACCTTATTATCTTTACATTGTCTAAAACATAGAAAATAATAAATATCACAATTATTTTTGTTTTTGTTCTTGAATTTTATGCATAATATGGTATAATATAACTGTAAACAAAATCACATCAGGAGGTAATTTTCCAATGAAGAAGAAAATAATAACAATAGAACGCCAATACGGAAGCGGTGGCAGTATTATTGGAAAACTTACTGCTGAAAAACTCGGAATAAATTGCTACAACAGACAGATTCTTGACATGACAGCCGAAAGATGCGGAATTGCTGCCGAACATCTCGAAACGGCTGAGGAAAATGTTCCGACAAGTTTCCTGTATTCACTTCTTATGTCGGCTAACCCAGCACGTTCAATGGAAGATAATCTCCCTTTGTCAGACAAGGTTTTTCTTATGGAAAGCCGTATTATAAACGAAATTGCCGAATCTGAAAACAGTTTTGTGCTTGTAGGCAGATGCGGAAGTTATGTTCTCGAAGATAAGGGCTGTTTCAGTGTGTATATATACGCACCCGTTGAAGAACGTATCAAAAGAGCTGTGAAAGATTACGGCATACCCGAAAACAAGGCTGAAAACATTATGAAAAAAGCCGACAAACGCCGTGAGACTTTCTATAATGTAAATACAGGAAGAATATGGCAGGATAAAGACCAGTATTCTTTATGTCTGAACAGTGCCGAACTTGGTGACGAACTCTGTGCGGAAATAATAGTAAAAGCCTATAATGAATATAATAAAAAATTCAAATAAATAATATCAGGTACTGGTGAGTACCTGAAAAGCTGTCTGATTTAAGACATTTTTTCAGATACTCACTGAAAATATCTCTCTTTTTTTCAGAAAAGCTCTGCATTTTTTATGCGGAGCTTTTTTGTATACTGTAAAAATTATTGGAAACAATAAACCAGACAAACAATAAAAAAGGAGATGTTTTTGAAAATGAGCATTGTTCTTATAAGGTCGCTGATACTTTACATTCTTGTTATTTTTTCCGTAAGGCTTATGGGAAAGCGTCAGCTCGGTGAACTCCAGCCGTCAGAACTTGTTATAACCATTCTTATATCAAATATTGCCACACTTCCTCTCGAAGATACGGATATACCGCTTTCTCTCGGTATTACCCCGATACTTGCACTTGTATGCTTTGAAGTTATAGTTTCATGGCTTAATCTTGTTTTTCCGAAATTTCGCAAAATGATTTCAGGCAGTCCGAAAATAATAATACGCAACGGAAAAACAGACCCCGAAACACTCCGTGAACTGCGTTTCTCGGTTGACGACCTGATGATGTCACTGCGTGAAAAGGAAGTGTTTGACATTGAAGATGTCCAGTTTGCAATTGTGGAAACAACGGGAAATATTTCTGTAATGAAAAAACAGATGAAGGATACTCCCGACAGGCAGGATTTAGGGATAAAAGTAAAAAACTACGACCCTCCGCAAGTCATAGTTTCAGACGGAAAAATTCTTCCGCAGTCATTGAAGTCAATGGGTATTGCTGACGGTACAGTAGAAAAAATACTGAAAGAAATCAGTATAAAGCTCAGTGATGTTTTCATAATAACCGTTGATACACAGGGACATTTCTTTATTGTGGACAAAGCAGGAAATGCCCCTTATATAGTAGAAAACGGAGGACAGGTACAATGATGAGAATAAAAATCAGTACGGGAATATTATGTCTGCTTGTGGGAGTAAGTATATTTTTCAGTATATGGATAAACAACAGGTGCAGTTATATGCTTGACGAAATATCGGAAATTTATGAGCTTCTTGATTCGGGTGATACGGACAAAGCGGTTTCTTCGGCAAAAAAGCTTGACGACAACTGGAACAGTTTCCGTAAAAAAGCCACAATCATGATTAAAAACGACGAACTTACAGACATTGATTGTATAAGTTCGGGTATTCCCTATCTTATTGAAAACGACAGCGACGAGGCACATTCCCGTCTTATAGAATTACGTCATATGCTTGAAATGCTGAAAGGCGGAGAAATTCCGACTCTGACAAGAATTTTATGAAAAAAGCGGACAGTGATATATCTGTCCGCTTCTCTGAAACCATAAGAATATAATTTAAATATTAAGCCCTTCACGTTGATGCTGAATTGCTTTTCTGCGTGTATATTCCGAAAATTTGTATCTGTATCTTTCAAGCTGTCCCACTCTTGCGATAAGAATCGTAACAAGTCCGCTATAGGAAACAGCTTCATGTTTCTGACGGTTAAGAATGAAAATAATACCGCTTTGCGTTATACAATGAAGTTCTTCACCGTCCTTATGTCCCGTATCCACGACAAATACTTTTTCTATCCTGTCATCTTCGTCAAGACAGTTCAGAGCGTCGTCATAACGTTCAAGACGTTCTTTTTCCATATGCTTTGTGGGCTGTAAATTATCAAGAAGTTTATCAAGTGAAATATCTTTATCATACTCACCAAGAACACAGAATTTTTTCATAACAGTACAACCTTTCTTGTTTATATATTCAGTTATATATCATATTAATGAAAAATCCAAATAATTATTATATGTATAAATATATAATTTCTATTCTGTCTTTTCAGAATCTTCACCTATACACTGTGCTTTGAGCAAATCCCTGATTTCAGTCAGCAGAACTTCTTCTTTTGACGGTTCTGGAGAAACAGCTTCTTTTTTCCAGCGTATGTACATAAGAGTGTTTATGCCTTTAATAATCCGACATAAATATAATATATAAAACGTTTTCCGACAAATTTAGACAAAATATCCGCACGGAAAGACCGCTGTCAAAAGCGGTCAGAGTTCAGGAAGTTCAGGAATTGCAGGTGTATCACTTTTTACTGTTTTTTTAGCCTGCATATATTCGGGGAGTTCGATTTTATCAAGTTCATCGACATACTTCGGCTTTTTCTTTGGCATTGCTTCAACAGCATGGTCAGCTTCCGCCATAATTGACTTTTTGGCTTTCGGTACATAAGCCTCAAGCTGATTTGCATCTGCTTCACCTGCTCCCGACATAGTCATGTAGCTTTTATATGATTTTTTTGCATTAAGTTTGTTTGCATCGACTTCTTTAGTGGCACGCATAATGTGATTTGCACCGTATGTCTTTTTTTCCTCAAGATTTTCGGCATTGACCTTTTCTGTCTGTTTCATGTACATTTTATTGAATTTGCTTGCGTTGTTCGGAACAAGACCGTCTGCATTCACAAGCGGAGTTTCATTCATATACGTTTTCTTTTTATCGTCACGCTTTTTCAGACTTCCGACATCAAGACCGGCTACCGAAATGTCTCCCATATCTGAAGATTTTCCGAAGAAATCATTTTCGGACTTTTCAGACTTTTTCTTACTTTTACCGTCGTCAATAAAATCACGGAATTTATCACTTATGTCATTGTTGACAGAATCAACATTCTGATTTTTCTGCAACTGTTCGGAAACGGACTGAAACTGTGGCATTGACGGCTGTTGATATAAAACAGGCTGTTGTGCATAAATCGGCATACCACTCGGGTCATAACCCATAATCTGCGGTGGAGCATAAGTAACGGGCGACTGTGCATAAATAGGCATACCGTTAGGGTCGTAACCTATAATCTGCGGTGGAGCATACGTCACGGCAGGCTGTGAATAAATCGGCATACCGTTAGTGTCATAACCTATAATCTGTGGCAGAGCTTCATTTACAGTCGGTACTCCGTATATTTGATTAAAATACGGGTTGGCATTCATATACGGCTGACTCGGAAGCGGTGAAGAATTAACAACATTATTCTGCTGAACCGAAACAGGTTGGGCAGCAAGAGGCTCGTCACGTCCGCCGAAGTCAAGTTCATTCTCAGACTGATTTATATAATTAGACTGCATATCCATAGCACGCATAGACTGTGTTTTAGCCGAAACACTGTCTGTATACGGATTTGACACAAGAGGCTCATCATGTCCACCGAAGTCGATTTCATTTTTATTGTCTGCGTATTCAGACTTTATGTCGTCAATACTTAAAGACATATTTTTTTCTGAAAATTTATCTGCATACGGATTTGACACAAGCAGTTCATCATGTTCACTGAAATCAGTTTCGTCAAGTGCATTAAGTTCATCTGACGTAAACAGCTCCGACGATATATATGATTTGTGTCTGTCGTTTATCGTAAATGTACTTGCTGACATTTTGAATTCATTTTTTTTCTGTGAATATTCTTCTTCCGTATGATAACCACTCATACCCACCTGTTCATAATTTACTTCCTGTGAATTTTCAAGATTCCTGCCACATCTTATGCAGTACTTTAATCCGGAAGCATTACTGGTTCTGCAAGCAGGACAATCCATAAAAAAACCTCCATAACATACTTTTATATTTTATTATAGCATTATAATCAAATTATTTCAATAGATTTTCTTAAGATTGTGCATTCTGTTACTGAATTATAACATTTTATTGTTTACTATTCACACCGATAACAACTTTACTGGGATTTATTTGTCAAAAATAAACAATATGTCATTTCGTCAATATCTATGTATTTTACTGAATATAATACAGGATTTTTGATATTTTGGTATATTTTTACATATAATGCTTCTGTAAAAACGAAAAATACAGCATTTTTACAAATATATGCAATATGGTCTATATTTTTTCGGACAAATGTGTTATAATATTATAAACAGATGAAACAAAAAAATATTATTATGTTGTAAGAACAAAAGAAAAAAAGTTCGCCGTCCGTTTTCGGAAAACGCCGCACCGAAATGCTTGCCGAACGGTGAAACGCTGCGGCAGATTGGAGTTTTGAAATGTCTAAACAGAGCCAGATAAGCAGAGAAAAAAGTATCCGCAGAACAAAAACATTATTTGAAATATTTATCACTGCTTCCGTTATAGCTGCTGGCGGATATATTATCAAGGGTATTGCCGAACGTTCGCAGACAGTAGGTACTTCGCAGTATTATGCGGAACTTGAAACGTCTGAAGAAGAAACGGAAGTCCCCGACCCTAACAAAGTCATTTATGAAACATATAACGTACCTACAAAAGACAAGTTTCACGGAAATCTGATTCTTGTAAACGACAATTACCGTTATTTCAGCGGTGACGAAAAACTAATAAGCATAAATGAAAAAAATGCTGAAAAGGGACGTACTCTGTTCAGTGCGGTTGACCCGAGTGAAACCGATAAAATGATGATTGTTGAAGATGTCTATGAACCTATGGCGAGTATGATTTTTGACTTCTATGACGCAACTGAAATTTCAAATATACTTATATACGGTGCATACCGTTCAACCAGTTTTCAGCAGCAGTTATATGAAGATGACCTTGCAATGACAGGCGAAGAAGAATCAACCCGTGTCGCAAAGGCAGGTTTCAGTGAACATGAATCGGGACTTGCTTTTGATATAACTACTTATCCCGATTACGATTATCAGGGTGAGGGCGAATATGTGTGGCTTACGAAAAACTGCTACAAATACGGTCTTATAATAAGATACGCCGAAGATAAGGAACAGATTACAAAAATTCAGTCAGAACCTTGGCATTTCAGGTATGTGGGTATCCCTCACGCATATTATATGACAAAAAATAATCTGTGTCTCGAAGAATATATAGACATGATTATTACAAAATACTATTATCAGGCTGACGAACATCTTGAATTTACAGACGAAAACGGCAATGAATATGAAGTTTATTTTGTACTTTCGGACGATGCATCTGATGTAACGACAATTCCGGTTCCTACAGGAAAGAGATTTGAAGTCTCAGGTACTAATGTAAACGGTTTTATAGTTACTGTATACAAGAATGAAGATACAGCCCGGCCAGTTACAGAACCGACAACAGTTCCCGAAGAAGAAAGTACGGACGAATCTGTATCAACTGAAAGTGCCGAATCTTCCGAAGTTACCGAAACAACTGAACCGCCAACAGCTTATATAGCAGGACAATAACAGACAAAAAGCAGTCACGTATAAAAAAACGTGACTGCTTTTATTATGGGAATGATATGGAAAAAAGCTTGTTAATCAGTTCCGTCGAACATATAGATAAACTTTACAGTTCCGTCCATGTCGTCGGAAATTCCCGAATATGAGTTATATTCCTGTGAAACATTTTTAACAGTTTTGAAATTGTCAATAATTTCAGGCAGACTGTCATTTACAGCGGAGCTTATTTTGGAAACACCTTCGTCGTTGAATTTAATCATACCTTCATTGAGTTCCTTTGCACCGTCTTTAAGTTTGCCGATACCGTCAGTAAGGTCTTTGCTTCCTGTTTTAAGAGTACCTATACCGCTCCAGAGTTCCGTTGCACCGTCGGACAATGCAGAAGCACCTTTGCTCAGTGTAAGTATTGACTGATAGAGTGTATTTGCACCGCCTGAAAGCTGTCCGCTTCCGCTGAGAATTTCACCAAGACCACCGTCAAGACTTGACGCACCTGAAGAAAGCTGTGAAAGACCGTCTTTCAGTACAAAAGAGCCGTCATAAACCTGAGTTATACTGCCTTTGAGGTCAGAAGCACCGCCCGAAAGCTGTGAAAGACCGCCGTTTAGTGCTGTTGCACCACCCGAAAGCTGTTCAATTCCTTTTACAAGAGAATCAAGACCGCCGATAAGTCCACTGCTTTTCTGTGCGAGAGTTCCTATACCGTTATCAAGTTCGGTTGCACCGTCTGAAAGATTTTTTGCCCCCTGTGCGAGTACGGCAGAAGAATCTGCAAGCTGTTCTGCCCCCTGTGCGAGAGCCGTTCCTCCGTCATTGAGAACCGCAAGCCCCTGAGAGAGTGAGACCGCACCGTTTTCAGCGTCGGTAAGACCTGCTGAAATTTGTTTCTGTGCTTCAATAGTCTGCTGTAATGTACCGATTGCAACGGCAAGCTCATCTGAGGGTGACTGCTGATAAAGAGCCTGTAAAGCCTGAAGTGCCTGCTCATTTGCAGAAACTGTCATATCAAGCGAAGAACCTGCTGTGTCAATTCCTGCCGAAAGTGCGTCAGCACCTGATTTTGCGGAAGATATTCCGTCGGAAAGCTGTGCGGCGGACTGGCTTAAAGTTTCCGCACCACTGCTGACAGCGTCTGTACCTGCCGAAACCTGTAAAGAGCCGTCTTTTACCTGTGAACTTCCGTTTTTAAGGGCGTTTACACCGCTTACAAGTGCTGACGCACCTGCCGAAAGTTCGGCTGTACCGTTGTTTACCTTTTCAAAACCTGCAACAAGTTCGTCTGAACCAGCCTTTGCCGAATTAATTCCGTTGCTCAGAGCGTCCGCACCGTCATTCAGCTGTGAAAGTCCTCCTGTGAGACTGTCCGCACCGTTGTTTACCTTGTCAATTCCGTTTACAATCTGTGACGAGCCACCTTTTGCACTCTGTACACCTGCTGAAAGTGTTCCCGTAGAATCGGCAAGGGTTTTTGCACCGTCTGCAAGAGCCTGAGAACCGTCATTCAGTTCGCTTGCTCCGTTTTTAAGAGAAAGAGAACCGTCAAGAAGTTTGTCAATACCGTCTGTAAGACTGCCTGTGCCGTCCGAAAGTTTGAATACACCGACATAAAGTTCGGCAGTACCGTCGCAGAGCTGTTCAGCACCGTCACTGAGTTCCTGAATCTTGTCTTTCAAATCACTGAGTGAGTCAGTATCTTCAATATCAAGTTTTGAGAAAACTTCGTTTGAAACTACTGTTACAGAAGTATTCATTTCAAAGTCTGTAACGTCTGCGGAGATTTCAAAGCTTTCGGGAAGATTCACATCAAGACCGTCAACTTGGTCAAGACCGAGACTTTCACTGAGTTTCGGGAAAGTAATACCGACCACTATTAATTTTTCACCGTCTGAAATTACTCTGCCGTTTGTTGTTTCAACGTTGAGGAATTTTCCCGTATCAAGTACTGCGGCACTTGCTGTCATGAAAGGTACATAAATATCTTTTTTCTTTCCGTTGATATTTTTTGTAACTTTCTGATTGTTTGTATAAGTCCAGCGGATAGTTACATGACCGCTTTTTCCCGTAAGCTCGTCAAGAGAAATTTTCTTGCCGTCAAGAAAATATTCAACGTTCACGTCAACAGGCAAATCCTTATCGGAATTACCTTTATAATAGATGTCATTGCCGTCTGCATTCCAGTCAAGTTCATTGCCCGACTGCATAAATGCTTCGTCACCCTTGACGTTTTCAATATTTTTAAGGTCTGATATATCTGCAACGGAACTGAGTGCCTTTGTGTTTTTAAGCCAGTCGCTTACTATTACGTTCTTTACGGAAGAATCGTTATTACAGAGTACATATACAGTTTCGTCCTTGAAAACACTGCCGTCTGCAACGGTTCTTTTTACGTCTGAAACGGAAGTCTTGCTGTTTTTATTTTTTTCAGTCGTAACATCTGTATTTTCGTTATTTTTGGCATATGCGATTGAAGTTGTGACACCTGCCGAAATTGCAACGGCAACAACTCCAGCGATTACTTTTTTACATTTATTCATAATAAAACTCCCTCTCTGTAATCAGGCTATACTTACTTTATTTATTTCGTTATTGTTTTTTGTATTGTTGTTTTTAGGCATAAAACCCGCACTTGTCTTGCATATGAGCTTATCGCATAGCATGAACATTGACGGCAGAACAGTTATAACAACTACCATTGATATTAATGCACCTCTTGCGAGTAACATACAAAGCGACGAAATCATTCCTATTTCGGAATAAACTGCAACACCGACGGTTGCGGCAAAAAATCCGAGTGCCGAAGTGATAACAGACTTTATTGAAGATGAAAGTGCAATGCCTACAGCTTCTTGTTTGGATTTTCCCGAACTTCTTTCGGTACGGTAACGTGTTGTCATGAGAATAGCATAGTCAACAGTTGCACCGAGCTGGATAGTACCTATTACAACAGAAGCAATAAACGGTAATTCCGTATCTGTAAAATAGGCAATTCCGAGATTAATCATAATAGCAAGTTCAATTACAGCAACAAGTATTACCGGAAGTGTTACTGATTTGAAAGTAAGTGCGATAATAACGAATATTGCTAAAATTGAAAGAATACTTACAACTTTGAAATCCTTGTCTGTAATTTCGATAAGGTCTTTTGTTGCAGGTGCTTCACCGATAATCATGCCCTTGTCGTCATACTGTGAAACTATTTCGCTGAGTTTTTTAACCTGACTGTTTACAGCGTCTGAGGCTACTTCATATTCAGAACCTACAAGCATTAACTGCCATTCGTCACTTTTCAGAACGCTTTTTACAGATTCGGGAATTACTTCTTCAGGAATTGCAGGACCAACAAGTGAATTGAATCCAAGTGTAAACTGTACGCCTTCAACTTCTTTCATTTCTGAAAGCATTTTGTTTGCTGTCTTTGCAGTCATCTTTGAATCGACAAGTAAAATATGTGTGCTGTTTATGTTGTATTCGTCGGCAAGCTTTGTATTAGCAACAACACTTTCGAGGTCTTTCGGGAGAGTACTGTCGAGTTTATAGTAAACACCGTAGTTATTGTATCCGTGAAATGCAGGTATCAGAAGAACCACAGCCATTGTCACAAAAACACCCGTATGCTTTACTATGAAAGCCGAAACTTTGTTGAATGACGGCATAAGTTCCTTGTGGGAAGTCTTTTCTATAGCCTTGTCGAAAATGAGAATCATAGCAGGAAGTACCGTTACGCAAGCAATAACTCCGCATACAACACCCTTAGCCATTACAATGCCAAGGTCAAGACCGAGTGTGAAACTCATGAAACACATTGCAAGAAATCCTGCTACTGTAGTAAATGAACTGCTTACAACAGATGAAACAGTTACTTTTATAGCGTGAGCCATTGCCTCTTTTTTGTCGTCTGGGAAAATTTCCTGCTGTTCCTTGTAACTGTGCCACAGGAATATTGAATAGTCCATAGTAACACCGAGTTGTAAAACAAGGGCGAGTGCCTGAGTTATGAACGATATTTCACCGAGAAAGATATTAGTACCAAGATTCCATACAATAGCAATTCCTATACTGCACATGAAAAATACAGGAATAAGAAATGAATCCATAGTAAGAATAAGTACAAGACTTGTAAGTATAACGGCGATAATAGCATAAATAATTGTTTCACTGTCGGAAAGCTTTTTCATGTCCTCCGTAATAGCGGACATACCGCTTATGAAACACTGTTCAGATGTTATATCACGCATTTCCTCAATAGCTGAAAGTGTGGTATCGGCAGAAGTTGAACCGTCAAAGAATACTGCCATCATGGTAGTATCGCCTTTATTGAAAAAGTCGTATATATTGTCGGGAAGAACTTCTTTCGGGATTCTGAGGTCTGTCATTGAATCATAGCATACAACGCTTGAAACGTGTTCGACATTCTCTATTTTTTCGGCGGTTTCCGCCACCTCTTTGTCACTCATTCCGTCAAGCAGTACGAACGAGAAACCACCCTGACCGAATTCGTCAATAAGAATGTCCTGACCTTTCATAGTAGCGATATCTTTCGGAAGATAAGAAAGTATATCGTAATTTACACGGGTATTTATATAACCCAGTGCAGAAGGAATCATAAGAGCAATACCAACTATCAGAATTAGTATTCTGTGCTTTACAATCCATTCTCCTAACTTTTCCATATCATCAACCCTTTCGTGTTTCTTTGATAATACATAGTATATTACAAAAATGACCGTTAGTCAACTGCTTTCGGAAATAAAAATGACCTTTAGTCATAATTTTGTAGGACTGCACAATTTGTGGGCTGTAATTTTATGACTAATGGTCATTTTGCAAGCTTGACATCGCTTGTTTTATCGTTTATACTATAAATAAGCATATTCGGAAATAAATTATATACGGAGGTTTATATGGGTAAAGTTGATAAGAACAAAGAACAAAAAGAAAATTCCCTTTTAAAAACGGCTTTTGAATTTTTCACAACAAAAGGGTTCAGCAAGACTTCTATTTCTGATATCGTGAACAAGGCGGGAGTTGCAAAAGGTACTTTCTATCTGTATTTCAAGGATAAGTATGATATCCGCAACAAGCTTGTCTCGCACAAATCCAGTCAGCTTTTCAGGAACGCCGTTTCTGACCTTGAATTTGAAACGGAAAATGTTTCGTTTGAGGACAAAATTATAAAAATAGTTGACAATATAGTAAATCAGCTTAATGAAAATCAGTCGCTTCTTACTTTTATATCAAAAAATCTGAGCTGGGGAGTGTTCAAATCCGCACTTACTTCTCCGCCGTCCGATGAAGACATTAATTTTGCTGATATATATTATATGATGCTGGAAGAAGCACCTTATGAGTTTACAGACCCCGAAATCATGCTTTTCATGCTTATTGAGCTTGTGTCGGCTACCTGCTATTCGGCTATTCTCTACAGTGAACCGTGCAGTCTTGACGCACTTAAACCACACCTTTATGATACTATACGCATGATTATTGAACGTCACAAGCATAATGAAAAAATATAAAAGAAAGGGCAGGTTTTTTAGTAAATCTGCTCTTTTTGTCTGTTTTAGTTGTTTTCACACAATTTTCACGTAATTATCACGTTTTTTTTTGATAGAATTTTCACATTACTTAATTAAAGGAGGATTTTATGAGAAAATCAAAAAAAATTATTGCAGGAATCATGTCGTTGTGTCTTGTCTGCGGAGCAACTGTTATTCCGAAAAATGTATCTCCTTTTGTTCCGAAAACAGTCAGTGCAGAAAATTATGGAACTTATGAAAATCTTGAATATAGAGTTGATGATTACTTAAGTTACATTAGAATTACTGACTGTGATGAATCAGCAACAGAGGTTGTTATTCCCAGTGAAATTGACGGTATGAAAGTAATAAGTATTGCATATAAGGCACTTAAGGACTGTAGTAATTTAACATCAATAACAATCCCTGATAGCGTTGAAATGATTGAATATGGTGCATTTGATGGTTGCAGTAGTTTAACATCAATAACAATTCCTAACAGTGTTACAAGTATTGGTCAGTGGGCATTTAAGGACTGTAGTAGTTTAGAATCAATAATAATCCCTGATAGAGTTAAATTTATTGATAATGGTGTATTTGGTTATTGCAGTAATTTAACATCAGTAACAATCACTGAAAGCATTACGGATATCGAGAAAGATGCATTTACGGGTTGTAATAGTCTAACATCAATAACAATCCCTAACAGCGTTACAAGTATTGGATGGTGTGCATTTCATAATTGTAGTAGTTTAAAATCAATAGCAATCCCTAATAGTGTTACAAGTATTGACACAGATGCATTTGAAGGCTGTAGCAGTTTAACATCAATAACAATCCCTGACAGTGTTACAAGTATTGGAAGTGGTGCATTTTCTAAAACACCATGGCTTGAATCAAAACAAAAAGAAAATCCATTTGTTACTGTAAATGGAATATTAATAGATGGTAAAACCTGTTCTGGCGATGTAGTTATTCCTAATGATGTTAAAATTATTGGCGATGGTGCGTTTAGTTCATGTCATAGTTTAGAATCGATAACAATTCCTGATAGTGTTATAAGTATTGAGTTTGGTGCATTTTTTAACTGTGATAATTTAACGTCAATAACAATACCTGATAGTGTTATAAATATTAAGGTTGATGCATTTACTCTCTGCAGTAGCTTAGAATCAATAACAATACCTGATAGTGTTCAAAGTATTGTTGGTGCATTTAGAAGTTGTAGTAGTTTAAAAGAAATAATTATTTTTAATCCTGAGTGTGAAATTGTAGATTTCTCGGATACAATAAGCGATACTTCCACAATATACGGTTATGAAGACTCTACTGCACAGGCATATGCTGAACAATATAACCGTAAATTTGTATCATTTGGCAAAGCTCCAGAAAAGATACCTACAGGAGACGCTAACGGCAACGGAGAATTTAACATAGCTGATTTGGCGATATTCCGAAAATTTCTTTTAGGTTCGTCTGACGTGAAAATAGCTAACTGGAAAGATTTGGATTTATATCAGGACGGAGTACTTGATGTATTTGACTACTGTCTTATGAAAAAGAAACTCGTTGAAAACAAATAAAAAATTTCAGAAAACACTTGACAAGCGTGTTTTTTTGTGATATAATAATAAAGCTGTGATTTGTACAGTACATATCGTATTCTTAAGACAGCAGGCAGGTTTCAGACCATAAGTCCCGCCGAGGAAATGCTAATGATTTTTATATGAAAATTATCATTGTCCTTGTCCGCTGTCGGTCAGGGACATTTTTATATCCGCTGAATACGATTATATATTTTATTCGGAGGTGAATACAAAATGCCAAGCAATTCTGTACTTGAAGCCAAGAAGGCTAAGGTAGAACAGCTTACAGACCTCATCAAGAACTCTGTTTCAGGTGTTCTCGTTGATTACAAGGGTATCACTGTTGAAGAAGATACAAAGCTCAGAAAGGAACTCCGTGAAGCTAACGTAAATTATTTCGTTGAAAAGAACACACTCCTTCTCCGTGCTTTCAAAAACTGCGGTATCGAAGGTTTTGAGGAGGCTCTTAACGGTACAACTGCTATCGCACTCTCAAATGACGATCAGACTGCACCCGCAAGAATTCTCGGAAAGTTCGCTGATAAGGCTGGTGAAGAAAGATTCAATCTTAAGGCAGGTTACGTTGAAGGCGAAGTTTATGACCAGGCAGGCGTTACTGCTCTCTCAAAGATTCCGTCAAAGGATGTACTTCTTGCTCAGCTCGTTGGCTCACTTCAGGGTCCTATGCAGAAACTCGCTGCAACTATCAAGGCTGTTGCAGACAAGAAGTCCGAAGAAGAAGCTGCATAATCAGCTTTTTGTCATTCGGCATTATTTCAGCCGTGTACTTACGGCATAACCAGATTATTATAAAAGGAGATTATTATCATGGCTTCAGAGAAGATTACTAAATTTGTTGAAGATATTAAGACACTTTCCGTTCTTGAACTTGCAGAACTCGTTGATGCAATTCAGGAAGAATTCGGCGTAACAGCAATGGTTGCTGCTGCTCCTGCTGCAGGCGGTGAATCTGCTGCTGCTGCTAAGACAGAATTTGACGTTGTTCTTACATCATTCGGTGACGCTAAGATGGCTGTTATCAAGGTTGCTAAGGAAGTTCTCGGTCTCGGTCTTAAGGAAGCTAAGGCTGTTGTTGAGGCTGCTCCTAAGGCTCTCAAGGAAGGCGTTTCCGAAGCAGAAGCTAACGAAATCAAGGCTAAGTTTGAAGAGGCTGGTGCTACAATCGAAATCAAGTAATTTTATTACTGATAATTATAGTGAAACTGTACTTTCGGGTGCAGTTTCTTTTTTTAAAAGGAACATTTTAAAGTGTATAAAAAATATAATGTTATTCTTAAATCAGTCGGTGATAATGAGTTGCAGTTTATAAAGGTGTCAAGAGAAACTCTCGGTATTAGTCTTACAGGAGCAAAATTACTTGCTGTGACAGTTACTAAAATTATCAAAAAAGATATTTCTAAGTCAGAAGCTGATAAAATTAAGGCTGAATTTGAAAGTATTGGTGCAGTTGCCGAAATCGGTTGATTTATTTTTTATGAAAGGCGGTTTATTATGAGGTATACAATTATAGGGCAGACTGTTCCCGCAGTTGAGTGTGAACTCATGGCAGGGGAGTCAATGTTCACACAGTCAGGCGGTATGATATGGCAGACTGAGGGAATAAAAATGTCCACGAATGCAAGAGGCGGTATTGCGAGAAGTCTCGGCAGAATGTTCACAGGTGAATCTATTTTTATGGCTAACTATACAGCCGAAACAGACGGTGCAAAAGTTGCTTTCGGTTCTACAGTTCCCGGAACGGTAGTTCCCGTTGATGTGTCATTTACTGATATTATCTGTCAGAAAGGTTCTTTTCTCTGTGCCGAACAGGCGGTAGACTTACAGGTTGCTTTTACAAAGAAATTCACAGCAGGTCTTTTCGGTGGCGAAGGATTTATTTTACAGCGTATTTTCGGAAAGGGAACTGTTTTTCTTGAAATTGACGGTGATATGGTGGAGAGAAATCTTGCTCCGGGTGAGGTTATTAAAGTAGATACGGGAAATGTCGTTGCTTTTGATTCGTCTGTCCGCTAT